>JBDNFZ010000745.1:0-6935 GCA_041689555.1 Opitutaceae bacterium
CAGTCTCTCATCGCACGCGGCAAACCCGCCAAACTCGCCCTCACCGCCATCATGCGCAAACTCATCGTCCTGCTCAACCGCCTCCTCGCCGACCCGCATTTTGTCCTTGCGCAATAAGACCGTTGCTCCGGGCCCGACGGGCTTGGTCGGCTGGCTTGATCGGCTGGCTTGATCGGCTGGCTTGATCGACGGGCTTGGTCGACGGGCTTGGTCGACGGGCTTGGTCGACGGCGGCCCAGCAGCCGGGCCCAGAGGTCCCGGCTCTACCTCAATTTGACCAAAGGCTAAAAATTAAGCGGCGACGGTTAAAAACTAGGCCTCCACCGTTCTCCGCAAAGTCGGCGTCCCCACGCGCACCCGGTTGATCGCGCTTCTGCGCTGAGCGAAGTTCGCCATCGGTCCCGCTGAAGGGGCGCGGCCTGAACGCCCGCTGATCCGGGTCGGATTTCTTAAATTCTTATTGGGGATTTCCCGGACTGGGGTGTTGCATAGGGTGGAAGGCGGCGCTCCGCGCTCCTTCCTTTAAGATGCCACCGCCTGATTCCGAACTCGCCCGCTGGTTTGCCGAGGAGGTGCAGCCCCATGAGGCTGCGCTCCGCGGCTGGCTGGCCGCGCGGTTCCCGGCGGTCCGCGATGTCGACGATCTCGTGCAAGAAGCCTACTCTCGCCTCATCCGCACGCGGCGGACCGGCTCGATCGCGTGCGCGCGCGCGTTTCTCTTCGTGACCGCTCGCAACCTCGCGCTCAACCACCTGCGCCACCAGCGGCATGAACGTCCGGAGGGCGCGACAGAAATCGATCCTGCCATCGTCGTCGATGAACGCGCCGGGGTGCCCGAATCCGTCGCGCGCGCCGAAGATCTGCAACTGCTGGTCCGCGCCATCCAGGACTTGCCCGAGCGCTGCCGCTAGGTGGTCACGCTGCGCAAAATCTACGGTCTTTCGCAGAAGGAAACCGCCGCGCGGTTGGGCATCTCTGAACCCACGGTCGAGGCGCAGGGCGCCATCGGCCTGCGCAAGTGCATCGAGTATTTCCGCCGTCACGGCTACCGCCTCCCCTTATGAAATCTCCACCCACTGCCGCTACCGCCGCCCGCGATGCCGCGCTCTTGACCCTGCGCTGCGACCGCGGTCTTTCCGCGACGGAACAAGATGAACTTTCCCAATGGCTCGCCGCCGATCCGCAGCATCGCGCCGCGTTGGGCGAGCACCGTTGGGGCTGGGACGAACTCGACCGCCTCGCCGGGCTGCAGACTTCGGTCCACGCCATCCCCGATCCCGACCTGCTCGCGCCGCCCAAGGCCCGGGTGCGCGGGGTCCTCCTGCGCTTCGTCGCCCCCATCGCGCTCGCGGCGGCGGCGGTGACCCTCGGCCTTTTCCTCTGGCAGGCGCGGGCGCCGCTCGTGCCGACGGCTGCGCCGGTGCGCTCGCTCGCCTTGATCGAGCAACGTGAGTTGTCCGACGGCTCGGTGATCGAATTGAACCGCGGGGCCATCGTGACCGAACACTTCACGTCCACCGAGCGTCGCGTGCGCCTGCAACGCGGTGAAGCTCACTTCAAAGTCGCGAAGGACGCCGCTCGCCCGTTTTTCGTCGAGGCCGGCGGCGTGGCGGTGCGCGCAGTCGGCACGGCGTTTAACGTCCGCCTCGATTCCGCTTCCGTCGAGGTGCTCGTCACCGAGGGTCGCGTGAAACTGGAAACCGCCACCGCCGCCGTCCTCGCCCCCGTAGCGGATGAAGGTTCGCGGCCCGGCCCGGTTGCCCCGGAGCCGACGTTTCTCGGGGCAGGGGAGCGCACGGTGGTCTCGCTCGCGCCCGCCGCGCCCGCGCCCCAGGTCGCACCCGTGCCGCCCGCCGAGATCGAGGCGCGGCTCGCCTGGCAGCCCCGGCTCCTCGATTTCACCTCGGCGCCGCTGCCGGAGATCGTGGCGGAATTCAACCGCCGCAATCCCGTGCGCCTCATCCTCGGCGACGCCGCGCTCGCGGAGATGCGCCTGAGCGCGACGTTGCGCTCGGACAATCTCGAGGGCTTCGTGCGTTTGATGGCGTCGGATTTCGGCCTGAGCGCCGAGTGGCGCGGCGACGACCAGATCGTGCTCACCCGCGCGGGGCAGTGACCCGGCGGCGCGATCCGACGCGCGCACGTGGGACGGATTTCGGCGGGGGCCAAAAAAATCTTTAATGGAAATTTTCGTGCGGGGGTTCGTTTCACCAGAGCCCAACTATCGACACTTCGCATGAAATTAACCTTCCCCACTTTGACTTCGGTGACCGCGCTGCGCCGCTGCGCCGCGCTTTTGGGCCTGTTGGCGCTCGCCGCCGTGGGCCCGCTGCCCGCGGCCGAGCCGGTCCGAAAGCCTTTTGATATCCCGGCCGGCCGGGCCGCCGATACCCTGAAGCGTTTTGCCGCCCAAGCCGGTCGGGAAATTGTGTTTGCCCCGGAGGTCGTAGAGACGGTTGCCACCAAACCCGTGCTCGGAGAGCTGACCCCCCGCGAGGCGCTCGATTCGATGCTCGTCGGCACCGGCCTCGTGGCCTCCGCCGATGCGAAAAGCGGGGCCTTTGCGGTCAAGCGTCTGCCCCTGCCGCCGGGCCCAAAAGAAACGGCGCGCGTTGAACCGGCTCCGACAACGCGCGCCGAGAACCTCAAGGCCTTAAAACTTCAACCCATTGAGGTCACGGGCTCACGCATCCGCGCCAATTCCGGCGAACAGCCCATCCAGCCGGTGCTGACCTTCACCAGCCTCGATATTGAACGCACCGGTGCCTCCAGCCTCGGCCAGCTCTTCCAGTATATTCCGGCGATCACCAGCTACACGACTGGCCTCGGCACCGAAGCGGTCACGAGCACAACCGGGAGTGGCAACGTGCTCGGTCAGGTGGGCGCCCGCACGTCCGCCCAGTTGCGCGGCGGCTCGCAGACCGAGACCCTCCTGCTCGTCGATGGCAAACGCGTCCCGCTCACCGGTCTGCGCAATTCCGGCGGCAACGGCTACGATCTCGGCGGCATCCCGCTCTCCGCTATCGAGCGCGTCGAGGTGCTGCTCGATGGGGCCTCCGCCATTTACGGTGCCGATGCGATCAACGGCGTGATCAACGTCATCCTCAAAAAACGCTACTCCGGCACCGAAGTGCGCCTCACCTACGACAATACCTTCGATAAAGATGCCGCCGTCCAGACCGCCAGTCTCACCCATGGTTTCGCCACCGGAAAATGGTCCGGGTTACTGACGGTTTCAGGATCGCAGAACACCGTCATGCTGCTCGCCGACCGCGCTCTCACGCGTTCGTTCGACCGCACTCTCTATGGCGGTATCACCAATCAATCCCAGCCGACGCTCTACGCGGAGGGCACCGGCAGTCTCAACGTCGCCGCGGGCAACCTCGCCGGCACCACCGTGCCCCGTGTTTCCATTCCCGCCGGCTACAGCGGCGGCACGATCACCGCCGCCAACTATGTCGCCGCGCCCGCCCCGATCGGAGGCGTCACCCCTGGGCGCCAAGGCGCCCTCAACTACGCGCGCGATCGCGCCGCGTTTTTCCGCCTTGGCTACGAATTCAACGAGCTTGCCACCGTCACGGCCTTTGCGCGCCTCGGCCGAAAAAGCTACCGCGACAACGGCCTTTGGCGTCGCGTTGAGAACGTCACGATTCCTGCGGGTTACGCCGGCAACCCGTTCGGCGTGCCCGTGCGCCTCAGCAAAACCTTTTACGATTTGCCCGCGCTCGTGAATGGCGCCGATACCTCCAACGATCAATTTTCCCTCACCGTAAACGGTAAGTTGCCCGCCGCGTGGCGTTATGAGGCGGGGCTCAACTGGGTAAAGGGCACCAACTTTATGGTCCCCAACACGCTGCCCGGCGCTGGCGGCCAAATCGGGATTAACGTCGCCCCCTCCAACCTGTTCACCGCGCGCCTCAATGCGGAAATCGCCGCAGGCCGCACCCCCGCCCTCATCTACGACAGCAACACCCAGTCGCCCAATGCCCCCGGTGCGCTCGATGTGTTTTGGGTCAGCGCCGCCCAGACCCGCCTCAACGACGAGGTGCAGACGTGGACCTATTCCGCCCAGGCCGACGGCAAGCTCTTCGACCTCCCGGCGGGCGAAATCAAAGCCGTCATCGGCACCGAGTTTCGGGACGAGTATGTCGCCTTCCCGCGCACCCTGACCACGGCGACTTGGGCCTTTGTGCCCCAGCGCAACGTTGCGTCGTTCTTCGCCGAGACGCGTATCCCGCTCCTCAGCGAGAAACAACATTGGCCGCTCGTGCACCAACTCGATCTGAACCTCGCGGCGCGCACGGAAAGCTACTCCGACTTCGGCCGCGCGACCACGCCTCGTTACGGCGCGGCGTGGAGACCCGTGAAGGGCCTGCTCCTGCGCGGCAGTTACGGTGAGGGATTCCTCGCGCCGCAGCTCTACCGCATCGCGCAGTCCACCGGCACGGTCACCTTGCCGCCCGCGACCGTCGCGATCATCTACGCCGGCCAGGTCGACCTCTCCCGCGGCAACACGCCCATCACCCAATCCCTCGACCAGTTCAGCGGCGGAAATCCGGACCTCAAGCCGCAGCGTTCTAAGAACTGGACCTACGGTGCCATCCTCAATGTGCCAAACGTGAAGGACCTTTCCCTGTCTTTCGATTACTACGACAACACCTTCACCGACGGCTTCGGCGGCATCGCCAGCCTGATGGACCGCCAGCTTTTCGCGGCCAACACCATCTCCCGCGGTCCCAAGCTCGCGAGTGATCCGGCCGCGTGGCTCGGTCCGATCACCGGGTTTGACGGGCGTATCATCAACATCGCGGGCACGCGCAGCACGGGCTACAGCTTTGGCGTTCGCTACCAAAGGAGCACGCGCTGGGGCGAAGTCACGGCTAACGTCATCGGCGAGCGGACGCTCGTGCGCGAGGAGCGCATCCTCCCGAACTCCCTCCCCACCGCGTCGGTAAACAAAAAATTCTCCCCCGCGCGCGTCACGGGCTCGCTGTTCTGGAGCCGGGGCGCTTGGGAAGCCGGCGTCACCACCATTTACGGTGGGCAATACTGGATGGATAGCTCCAACTCCGCGCTCAAGCCCTCCGCCTACACCGATCCTGTGCAGCGCTGGGATGTGAACGCGGGCTACGATCTCAGCCGTCGGCCCGGCTTTGGCACTGCCGGCGAGAGCTGGTGGCGGCGCGCCCTGCGTGACACCAAACTCCGCGCCACGATCATCAACCTCGGCAACACCGAGCCCCCGCTCACCGTCAACGGCGCCTTCAGCACCTCGGTCATCGATATGCGCCTGCGCCGTTACATCCTTGATGTGACCAAGCGGTTCTAATCTCCCTCCCGCCATTTCCTTCATGAAATCACTCCGCCATTCCCTCCTCGCTTCCGTGCTCTGCTGGGGCGTTTCCATCCTCGGTGCCGCCGAGAATCCATTCACGCAACTGAAGTCACCGCTCGAACCCACACCTGAAATGCTCGCGGTGGCGGATGCCGACGCCGCCTTCAAGGCCGCCGCTTCCTTGAGCGGCATGGAGGCCCTCATGGCGGCGGCTGCCGGCAAGAAAACCCAGGAGGAGCGCCTGACCGCCATGCGGCACCTCATCGTGAAAGTCGTGCGCACCGGCACGGCGTTCATTCAAAAATTCCCCGACGATCCCCGCCGCTGGCGAATCGTGCAGATGCTGGAGACCTCCTCTTCCGAGCTCGCGACGGCGGACGGCACACCGAAGGAAGCGCTGGAGGGCGTGACGTGGGATCCGGAGACCTTCGCGACGTGGCGTCGGCAAATCGTGAGTCTTTCTGCGGCAGCGGCGGGCGCCCCGGATGCTCCGCCTGAGGTTAGGATGCGCGCCGAAACCGTTCGCGAAGGCGGTCTGCGGTCCCTGTCCAGCGGACTCCAAAAGGCGA
Organism: Opitutaceae bacterium; assembly: GCA_041689555.1. Classification (GTDB taxonomy): domain Bacteria; phylum Verrucomicrobiota; class Verrucomicrobiia; order Opitutales; family Opitutaceae; genus Tous-C4FEB. The sequence continues at coordinate 5,905 of JBDNFZ010000745.1, forward strand.
TTCAAGCCAAGCAGCCGGCAGACTTCGCGCCGCTCAAAGCCGAGATCCTCCGCCTCGCTGAGAAATATCCCACGGTGGAATCGCTGGGGCAGCAAACCAGTCTGTATTTCAATTATCGTTCACGGGCCGGCGCGGAAAAGGCGCAGCTTGTCGCCGACACGAAAGAGTTCGCGGCGAGCGCCAACCCGGCGGTGCAGAAAGCCGCCACCGCCGAACTCGATAAACTCACCGCCTTCGACCAGGCCTTCGCGCTCTCCTTCACCGCCGTCGATGGGCGCAAGGTCGATATCAAGGATTACCGCGGCAAAGTCGTCCTCGTGGATTTCTGGGCGACGTGGTGCGGACCGTGCAAAGCCGAGATCCCGAACATCAAAAAAGTTTACGCCGCCTACCGCGACAAGGGCTTCGATATCATCGGCATCTCCCTGGAAAACGCCTCAATCAAGACCGACGACTCCGCCGAGCGGATCGCCGCCAAACATGAGAAGGCCAAGGCCGTGCTGAACGATTTTACGGCGAAGACCGACATGCCGTGGCCGCAATACTACGACGGCAAGCACTGGAGGAACGACCTCTCCACCCGCTTCGGCATCGCGTCAATCCCCGCGATGTTTCTGGTCGATCAGGACGGCAAGATCGTCTCCACCGAAGCCCGCGGCCCCAAGCTCGAGGCCGAGGTAAAGCGCCTGCTGAAACTGTAGGGCGGGGTCGCCGAACCCCGCTGCCGTGCTCTTAGCCGCCATGGTTCGAGTCTCCGAAACCGCGCCGTCCGCGACGATGAGCTGGACCGAGTATCGCGCACACAGCGTTCTGCCAGCGGAGTGGTCGCGCGCCCTCTCACCCGCAGAGCAGGCGGTCGCCGTTCACCTCTGCGAGGGCCTGAGCAACCGCCAGATCGCCGCCGTCCTCTGCAAATCTCCCGCCACGGTCAAAAACCAAGTCGCCGCCTGCCTCCGCAAGCTCGGCGTGCCCACCCGCACCCGCCTGATCGCCCTCCTGCGCTGAGCGCGGGTCGGTGGAGTGGGGGGAGG
>JBDNFZ010000746.1:0-18224 GCA_041689555.1 Opitutaceae bacterium
CGGCCAGCCCGCCCAAGCTCCGGCGCGCAAGGACGGTCTCCGCGTCATCACCGCCGCCTCGAGTTACATACTCACCGAGTCCGCCAACGTCATCACCCTCGACACGACCCAAAGCTGGGGCGCGCGCAACACCGGCGACTTCACCGTCACCGTGCCCCGCCAGACCAACGTCATCATCACCAGCGGCTGGGGCGGCGAGATCGCCTGCCGGGACCTGTCCGGCGACATCGAGATCAGGGGCGTCAACGGCGAGGTGAAACTTACCGACCTCGCCGGCGGTGCCGTCGTCGAAAGCATGAACGGCGATATCACCGCCCGGTTTGCCGAGGTCCGCGAGGGCAGGCCGCTCTCGTTCACTTCGATGAACGGCGAGGTCGTCCTCCACCTCCCCGCCGCCGCCAAAGCCAACGTCCGCCTCCGCACGCAGAACGGCACCATCCTCACCGATTTCGACGAATCCGCCCTCGTCACCAAAACCGAGACCGCGCCCTCATCCTCCAGATCGAGGCATCCCACCGTCATCGTCACCCGCAACAAGTCCGCCGACTCCGCTGCGGAATCCGCCCGCAACGACGAAATCCGCACCGCCGTGCGCGACGCGATCCAGGCTGGCGCCGAGGCCGCCCGCGAGGCCGCCGTCGCAATACGCGAAGCCGCCCAAGCCGCTCGCGAGGGCGCCCAGGCGGCGCGAGAGTCCGCCACCGCAGTCTCCGGTCACCCGGCCCCGCCCGTGCCCCCGCTCCCTCCGATGACCGGCGGCAAGATCGTCAGCGGCACCCTCAACGGCGGCGGGCCCGATATCCGCGTCACCACCATGAACGGCGACGTCACCCTGCGTAAGGTCGACGCCAAGTAATCTGACGCGCCCGCGCAACGACCAAAGGCGGACTTCGGTCCGCCTTTTTTTTGGCCCGTAACGATTCCGCCGCCAAACCCAAGCCCCTGCCCGCCATAGGTTACAATCCGGCGCACGCCCGGCACGGCCCTTGCTAAAGCCGAGTCGAGACTCACAACCTCGTTTGCTTTCGAAGAACCCCCAAAACGTTCTTTGATTTTCCTCCCCGGCCGGCGCGACCTGCCCGGCGGGAGGTGATTTCGTCTTCACGAAATCAAACCATTTCCGGGCCCGCACGCGGGCGAGTCGCGTGCGCTTCGGGCCCGGGCTGTCTGGTGCAGTCCCCAAAACGAAACTTTGGCGGCGGCGGGTTCAACCCGTCACCGCCAGACGCTCAGGCCGAGCCCGGCGCTTCACCGCGCCGCCATCGGTCCGGGTGCCTTAAACCAGCAGTGAAGAAACCAAACTCTCCGCGCCCCGTGGGCGGAGTTTATAAAAAAGGAAAAGTCATGAAAAACGTAAACAAACTCGCCGTCCTGATCAGTCTGGCCGCGCTCGTCGCTCCCGCCCTCAAGGCGGATAGCCTCGAGCAGTCCTACCTCGAGACGTGCCGTAAAGATACCGGCGTGCCCGTGCCGCTCTTCGTGGTCTCCCCCGAAGTGTCGGCGAGCAATGCCGGTCAGAAGGTCGAAATCGCGTTCACCGTGGACGCGACGGGCAAAACCTCCGCGTTCACCGTGCGGTCCTCACCGGACGCCACGCTCGCGGAAGCCGTCGTGGCAGCAGTGAAACAGTGGCGGTTCAAGCCCGCGGTTTCCGAGGGTGTGGCGGTGGCGACGAACGTCGTCCTCCCCGTCGTCATCCTCGAGTCCGCGCGCGCCGACCATCGCCTCGCGATCAAGTGATAGCTCCTTTAAACTAAATAGAAACCAACCAAGGGCGCGTCCGTGCAAACGGGCGCGCCCTTGTCATTTTCCCGCACCCGCACCCGCCGCGCCCCCGCGCCAAAATCCCACCGCGGTCACCACACATACCGCCCCGCACACCAGAATCGCCGCGCGCGGCCCGGCCGCCTCCGCCAGCGCTCCGATCAGCAGGCTGCCCACCGGATAAAGGCTCTGCCCCATCGTAAAGAGACTCATCACCCGCCCGCGCTTATCGTCGTCAACCAGGGACTGGAGGAGCGTATTGCTCGACACCATCACCAGCGCGGCACCCCCGCCGGCCGCCGCGAAACACCCGAGCGCCAGCGTCAACGACGTGTGCGCCCCGAGGCCCGCCAGCCCGGCCCCGACGATCGCCGCGCCCCACAAACTCACCCCCGCCAGCCCGGCCGTCGTGCGCCGCAAGCTCAACCACACCCCCGCCGCGAGCGAGCCCACCCCGGTGGCCGACATCAAAAATCCCAGCGTCCGCGCGTCGCCCCCGAATACTTCCCGCGCAAAAACCGGCGCGAGAATCGTGTGCCCGAATCCCGCCAGCCCGATCACCGGCACCAACAGCAGCACGCGGCGGATCGTCGGATGGGCCCACGCGTAGCGCGCACCTTCCCGCAACTCCGCCAGCGGATGAGCCACCCGCACCCGCGCCGGCACCGGGGGCAACCGCACGAGGGCCAGGGCCGCCAGGACCGCGACGTAACTCACCGCATCGATCGCAAACACCACCCCGGGCCCCCACGCCGCGATCGCGAATCCCGCGATCGCCGGCCCGATCAGCCGCGCGAGGTTAAACGTGATCGAGTTCAGCGCGATCACGTTGTCCAACGCCGCCCGGTCCTCCGCCAGCCGGTAGGTGAGCGCCTGCCGCGCCGGCCAGTCCAGCGCGTTGATGAAACCCTGCACCGCGCAGAGCGCCAGCAGCACCGGCACCGTCATGTGCCCCGTGAGCGTGAAAACCGCCAACGCCGCCGATTGCGCCATCGCCAGGCCCTGCGCCAGCCGGACGAGCTTCAAGCCGTCCACGCGGTCCACCCAAACGCCGAAAAACGGCGCGCAAAACAACACCGGGATCTGGCTCGCAAACACCACCATCCCCACCGTGAACGGACTCTCCGAAAGCTGGTAGGCGAGCCAAAGCGCCGCCGTGGTCGTCATCCAGTTCCCCAGCAGCGACACGCACTGCCCGGCAAAATACAGCCGGTAGTTGCGCGTCGCCAACGCCCGCAGGAAATGTGGAAGAGTCGGCGACAAGCCGCCCATCAAACTTCCCCGCACCGCCCGCGCAAGCCGTCGCTCCGGAATCTACGAACGCCGGCCCGCGCCGACCTTGGATCCCGTCCGCAAAGCCCAAAACCTGTTCCGAGTAGGCCGCGCGCTTGCGCGCGCTACAATTGTATCACGGACGACGACCAGCGCACAAACCTACCCCGGGCTGATGTTGAACGCTTGGAATGCGGATCGGCCCTTACCTTGCCTTGGAATCGATCAAATCGGACTCAAATCACGGGTTTTCCCCTTCCGGACGCGGCTGATCTGCCTCCGGTGGTTTTCCCGGAGTCGGCCCGTCGGGCTCGGTGGCCACAAGGGCGGTTAAAAGTGAAATTACGATCACGGCGGCTATCATTGGTGGTGGTGTGTAGTCAGACGAAAGGAAGAACATAGAGGCGCATCGCCCCGTTGGCTAGGGTGAATACTCGGATGACCCCGAAAAGTTACAAAACCCCGCGGCGATCCTTTACGCCGCGTAGGGAACTCAACGGCTCGCGGATGTTCCGCCCATCGTCGTCTCTCATTTGACCGCCAGACCCACTGCACGCATCCTCGCGGCGTGCTGACCGACGCTTTCGCCGGCCTTCAAAAACTTGTCCTTCCCGACCGCTGGCAGGCCTTGGCCATCCGCGCCCTCGAAGCCGGCCGCGATGTCGTCATCGACGCCCCCACCGGCGCCGGCAAGACCTACGTCTTCGAACGCTGGGCCGAACAGACCAACTTCTCACGCCGCGCCCTTTTCACCGTCCCCACCCGCGCCCTCGCCAACGACAAATACGCCGAATGGCGCGCCCGCGGCTGGCGCGTCGGCATCATCACCGGCGACGTCACCATCGACCCCGAGGCCCCGCTCATCGTCGCCACCCTCGAGGCCGTCCAAAACCAAATCTCCCCGGCCGCCCACGCCGCCCTGCCTCGCGATCTCGCGCCCTTCCAACTGCTCGTCGTCGACGAATACCACTGGCTCGCCGATGTCTCGCGCGGCAACCACTACGAGGGCGCGCTCCTTTCCGCGCCGCTCTCCCTCCAGCTCCTGCTCCTCTCCGGCGCCGTCGCCAATCCCCTCGACGTCGCCGCCTGGCTCCGCCGCCTCGGTCGCACCGTCGAGGTCGTGGCCCACGCCGAGCGCCCCGTCCCGCTCGAGGAAGTCGAGGTCGACGATCTCATCGCCGGCCTCCCGAGCACCATCGAGGGCTTCTGGTCGCGCCGCATCGCCGGCGCCCTGCGCGAGGGCCTCGGCCCCGTGCTCGTCTTCGCACCGCACCGCCACGACGCCGAGCGTCTCGCCCGCCAGTTCTCGCGCGAGCTTCCGCTCGCCGATCCGCTCCGCCTCACCCCCGAGCAGGAGCAACTCGCCGGCCCCGCGCTCACCAAACTTCTCCGCAATCGCGTCGCCTATCACCACAGCGGCCTCGCCTACGCCCAACGCGCCGGCCTCATCGAGCCCCTCGCGAAGACCGGCCAGCTCCGCGCCGTCGTCGCCACCCTCGGCCTGAGCGCGGGCATCAATTTTTCCCTGCGCTCCGTCCTCATCACCGCCTCGCATTTCAACCTCGGCCCTATCGAGCACGAAATTCCTCCGCACGATCTGCTCCAGATGGTCGGCCGCGCCGGCCGACGCGGGCTCGATGAATTCGGCTTCGTCCTCGTCAGCAGTTCCACTCCGCGTCTCCGCCGCGCCGCACCCCTGCGTCTGAAACGCGCCGCGCCCCTGCCGTGGGCGTTTTTTCTCCGGCAGCTCCGCCCCGGTGTTTCCACCGCCGGGCTCGCCGCCGCCAGCGCCCACCGGTTCTTCACCGACACCCCCGTCGTCTTCGGTGCCGAAAAGACATCCGCGCTGCCGCCCGACGTCGTGCTCCCCTGCCACCATCGCACCGACACCGGCCGCGCCCGCCTCGTCCGCCGCGAACGCGATCCGTTTCTCGCCTGCCTCACCTGCACCTACCGCGCCGAGTGTCTTTCGTTTTCCCCGCAACCCACGCCGCTCTGGCAATGGCAGCGCGCCGGCGTCCTTGATCGCGAACTCCGGCTCACCGCCCGCGGCGCCATCGTCGCGTGCTACCTCGGGCCCGAGGGTCTCGCGCTCGCCGCCGCGCTCGAGGACCGCCGCTACTCGCTCGACACGCTGCTCTTCGACTGCGCCAACCTCTTCTCCGCCGACCGTTTTACCGGCACCAACCCCCGCCGCCTCGGCCGGCTCGCCGCGATCTGCGAACGCACGTATCGCCGCGCCACTATCGAGGGCTATCTCCACGAGGGCCTGCCGCCCGGCTACGGTTTCGGCGCCAGCGAGGTCGTCTCCGCGATCGTCACCACCCACGAGTCCACGCGCAACGTCGTCGACGCGCAGGAATTCGCCGGCCGCGGCGATGTCGACCGTCTGCTCACGGAGTGGCGCAGCTTGCTCCGCCAGACCGCCCGCTCCGAGCCCATCACATTACCCGCCGATATCGCGACACGCCACGACCGCCGCGCCGAAGCCGAACTCTTCCTCGCCGAGCGCTGGGACACATTTCGCGCCCTCTGTCGCACCCAACTCGCCACCGCCAAGGCCGATACATTGCCGAACCTGCCGCCTCTCACCCCCGATCAGCGCCGCGCGATCAACCACCGCTTCACGCGCGCCGGCAGCTCCGTCAGCGCCCGTCTTCCCGCGTAATTCCTTGCCCCGCCGCGTCGCCACGCGTGGGCGCCAAACAACCCGTCGTCAAAAAAACCCATCCGCAAAGCGTGCTCGTCCGTAACCTTTCCGCGGAAAGTTCTCCGTTCAATTTCAGTTCGGAATTTTTTCTCCGATTTCCTTAAAACGCGGCTTGCCGCTGTCCGCTCCGCGAAGTTCCTTCCCTCCAATTCTCCTTATGTCCGAGTCCTCGCCCGCCGCCCGTCCCACCCTCCTCAGCCGCATCACCACCGCCCTCACGCAGTGGATCGATTCGGATCATTGTCCCGACGGTGCCGAAAAGATGCGCAACGAGCCCGACCGCGTCGATCTGGTGCGGGTCATGCCCTTCGTTGTCCTCCACCTCGCCTGCTTGGCCGTCATCTGGGTCGGCTGGAGCCCTGTCGCCGTCGGTGCCGCCGTCGCCCTCTATTTCATCCGGATGTTTGCCGTCACCGGCATCCACCACCGCTACTTCTCCCACAAGACCTACAGCACCTCGCGCTTCGGCCAGTTCTTCCTCGCCCTCTGGGCCGCCACCACCGTGCAGCGCGGCTCCCTTTGGTGGGCCTATCACCACCGCCACCATCACCAGCACTCGGATGATCCCGAGGACGCCCACTCGCCCCACGTCCACGGCTTCCTCTGGTCGCATATCGGCTGGATCACCAGCCGCCGCAATTTCCCCACCGATTACTCCAAGATCAAGGACCTCGCGAAGTTCCCCGAGCTCGTCTGGCTCAACCGCTTTGACCTCGTCGTTCCCATCCTCTTTGCCTTCGCCACCTACACCGCCGGCGCCCTCCTCGAAGTTTACGCCCCCGGCCTCGGGACCACCGGACCGCAGATGCTCGTCTGGGCCTTCTTCATCAGCACTACCGTCCTCTTCCACGGCACCGCCTGCATCAACTCCATGGCGCACCTCATGGGCAAACGCCGCTTCAAGACCGACGACGATTCCCGCAACAGTTTTATCCTTACGATGATCACCCTCGGCGAGGGCTGGCACAACAACCACCACCGCTTCCAGAGCTGCACGCGCAACGGTTTCTACTGGTGGGAAATCGATCCCACCTACTACGGCCTGAAGGTTATGTCGTGGACCGGTTTGATCTGGGGCCTCAAGCCCGTCCCCCAGTCCGTCCTCGACGAGGGCACCCACGCCGATCACCACGCCTCCGTCGCCGCCGCCGCCGCCGAGCGCGCCGCCAACCACGGTCACCACGACTATTCCTCCCTCCGCCGCATCGTTCCCGTCGCCACCGCGATGGCCGTCGCCACCGCCACCGCCTCCTCGGCCAATCTGCCGAAAAAAGCCGACGGCCCCGCCATCCGCAAAGACCTCAGCGAGGAAGCCCACGGCCTCAACGCGCCGCGCGCCGCTCCGTCCCCGGCCGGCGAAAATCCCTCCGCCTAGGCGCATCGCAACCGACCGTTGCTCCTCCACCCGAAGCCCCGCGCTTCGGGTTTTTTGCGCCCGACCGCCGCCCGTTTTCCCCGTTTCCTGCCATCCGACCCGCGCGCCCGAACGTAGCTCTCCCGCCTACACCACGCTCCGTTTCCGCGATTTTTTTCGTGTGTTTCGTGTGTTTCGTAGTCCCTCGTCCGTCGAGCTCCCTCTCCGCCTCTCCTAAATCTTCCGTATGTCCCAACCTCGCCTCGCCATCATCGGCACCGGCATCGCCGGTCTCGGCTGCGCCCATTTTCTCCAGCGCGACTACGATCTCACGCTTTTCGAATCGGCCGACTACATCGGCGGCCACACCAACACCGTCACCGCCACCGAGCCCGGCACCGGCCGCTCCGTGCCCATCGACACCGGTTTTATGGTGTTCAACCACCCCACCTACCCGCTCCTCACGCGCCTCTTCCGCGAGCTCGGCGTCGCCACCAAGAAAACCGACATGTCCTTCAGCGTGCGCCACGCCGACAGCGGACTCGAATTCTGCGGCTCCTCGCTCAACCACCTCTTCGCCCAGCGCAAAAATCTCCTCCGCCCCCGCTTCTACCGGATGCTTTTTGCGATCAACCGCTTCAACCGGGAAGCCGTCGCCGCCCTCGCCGATCCCGCCTCGCCCATCGCCGCCGAGAGCCTCGGCGACTACGTGAAACGCCGCGCCTACGGCGACGATTTCTTCGACCTCTACCTCGTCCCCATGAGCTCCGCCGTCTGGAGCACCCCGCCCGAGAAGATGCTGGCCTTCCCCGCCGCCGCCCTCCTCCGCTTTTTCCAAAACCACGGCTTCCTCGGCCTCAGCACGCAACACCAGTGGTGGACCGTCGACGGCGGTTCCAACAGCTACATCGCCCCGCTCACCACACCCTTCCGCGAAAAAATCCGCCTGAACTCCGCCGCCACCGCCGTCATCCGCACCCCGCGCGGCGTCACCGTCACGACCAGCACCGGCACCGCCCGCACTTTCGATCAAGTCATCCTCGCCTGCCACGGCGACCAAGCCCTCCGCCTCCTTCAAAATCCCACCGACGCCGAGCACCGCCTCCTCTCCGCGTTTCATTACCAGCCCAACACCGCGACCCTCCACACCGACGCCTCCGTGATGCCGCGCACCCGTCTCGCATGGTCCGCCTGGAACTACGAGATCGCCCGCGACTCCTCCGGCCAGATCTCGACGGCCACCCACTACTGGATGAACAAACTCCAAGGCGTCTCCGACCGGGAAAACTACTTCGTCACCATCAACCGCCCCGAGTCCATCGCCCCGGAAAAAGTCCTGCGTCGCATCGCCTACGAACACCCGCTCTTCAGCCTCGCCGCCACCGCCGCCCAAGCCGAGTTGCCCGCGCTCAACCAATCCGCCCTCGGCACGACCGAGACGTTCTTCGCCGGCGCCTGGCAACGCTACGGCTTTCATGAAGACGGCCTCCTCAGCGCCCACCGCCTCGCCGCCCAAATCCTCGCCCGCGACCCCTGGCCCGCCTGAACCTGGTCCGCCGTAGGAGCGAGCTTGCTAGCGATCCACGCAAAATAGAGCGAACGAAAATCCGCCAAACCATCGGTCAACTGAAGGGTGAAGTCGGGCCGGCTCGAATCGGAGGTATGGGGCTCCTCTGTTTTCACACTCATCCGCGGGTTTCGCGGGCACCTCTTCTTTCCATCTCCAGCCAAGCCAAACCGGCCCCCTCGCGTTTTCATTTGCCCGCCCTGCCGAACTCTCCGCGACTGACACCACCCGCATGGTCGTCACCGCCGCCGAGCTCCGCTTCTCCCGCGCCTGCCTAATCGCGGCCTTCGCCCTCACGCTCGTCTGGGCCGCGCTCTACGCCCGCTTCGCCCACAGCGCGCTCTGCGACGAACCCGGCCACCTCGGCGTCATGTTTCATTTCGCCGAGGGCAAACCCGGTTGGCCGGAAAACCTCACCACCCCGCCCGGCTACCAGTTCGTCGCCCTCGCCCTCGGCGGCGGCCGACCCTCCCTCACCGCCGCCCGGCTCACCACCGCGCTCTTCGCCGTCATCGCCCTCGCCGCCTTCGCCGGTGCCTGGCGCGCGCTCCACCACCGCCCCGCCGGGCCCGCCACGCTCCTCTTCGCGCTCCTGCCGATCTTCCAACCGTTCACCGCTCTCGCCTACAACGACGTCCCCGCCCTCGCCCTCCTGCTCTGCGCCGCCCGGGCCCAGTTCGCCGGCCGCGTTCACCTCGCCGCCGTCGCCCTGACTCTCGCCTGTCTCGTCCGCCAGACCAACATCGTCTGGGCCCCGTTCTTCATTCTCTGGGAAATCTTCCGCGCCGCGCCGCCCGCGCCGCTGTTCTCCGCCGCCTTCGCGCGCCACGCCCTCGCCACCGCCCGCAAACGCACGCCCGGCCACATCCTCCTGATCGTCGCGACCGCCGCGATTCTGCTCGTCGCCGGCCGCTTCACCCCCGGCACCGCCAACAGCAACGACCTCCGTCCCAACCCCGCCGCCTTCGTCTTCGCCGCGCTCCTCGTCGTCACGCTCGGCCTCCCCGTCTGGCTCGCCCATCTCCGCCCCGCGCTCGCCTGCTTCGGTGCCGCCGCCCGCCGCCGCCCCGTCTTCGCGACCGTCCGGCTCCTCGGCGTCGCCGCCGTGATCGCCCTCGTCGCCGTAAACTACACCAACCCCCACGGCTGGAACCGCGATCTCCGGTGGGACGGAGTCCGCTTCACCCTCCTCCGCAACTGGCCGCTCGTCTACATCGACCAAATCCCCGCGCTCCGCGTCGTCGCCGGCGTGGTCGTGGTCTTCGCCACCCTCGCCTTGGCCCGCCTCTGCCGCGCCCAAGCCCACGGCCGCGCCCTCGCGCTCACGTTGCCCTTCGCCGCCGCGCTCCTCGGCAGCAACTACCTCGTCGATCCGCGCTACTACCTCGCGCCCGCCGCGTTCCTCCTGCTCTTCATCGCGCCCGCCCGCCGCGACTTCCTCCTCCTCGGCGCGTGGTGGCTCCTAATCGCCCTCGCCCACGACCCCTTCATCGTCGCCGGCTATTCGCTCTGGTAGCCGCGCCGTAGCGGATTTCTCCGCAACCGGTAAGCGGTCTTTCATTGTGGGAGCGGCTTTACGCCGCGACTTCCCCGGAACGCTTCGCCGCGCTCCCCGGCGAACGCCTCGGTCGCCGTCACCTCCGATGTCCGATCACCGTAAATCCGTTTCAATCTCGCCGCGAAAGCCGGGCGCACGACCCGCCGTTTCCGCCCCTGCGCTGACATGATCGCGACGCGCGTAACCCGCCGGGTGACCGCCGCCGTTTTCCGTCCTTCACCCAGCCCAACACGGCGATCATACCGCACCGCAGCTCCCGGATGGCCGTCGTTTTTCATGCGCGCCGCCTCGCCGGTGACACCCTGGGGCTGTCAATTCCCCGCCCGGCACTCTCCGCCCCCTCTCCGAGCGTGGTAGACCCGGAGGGATTCGAACCCCCGACCCCTTGGTTCGAAGCCAAGTGCTCTATCCAGCTGAGCTACGGGTCCACGCGCTTGCGACCGCGCCTCCAAAGAGGTGATTTTGTCCACGGCGTCGAGCTTCCTTCATCGGCGCCCGGGCTTGCCCCGCGCACCGCAACCTGAGTCCGTCTTGCCCCGATGCCCGCCGTCCCGTCCGCCCCCGTTGCTCCGCTCGCGCCGCCCCCGCGCTGGCTGCTACCGTTCGTGCTCGCCGTCGCCGCCCTCGCGTTCCTCCCGGCGATGACCATGGGCTTCCTCGGCGACGATTTCGTTTACATCGCCCGGTTTTTCAATCTGCCGTTCTCCGGCTGGCCGCGCCTCTTCACCCACGAATGGTCCGACGGCATTTGGGGCCAGCCGCTCAAGGAACTCCGCCCTTTCGCCGCGCTCTCGTTCATGATCGATGCCCGCCTCTGGGGCGGCTGGGCCCCCGGGCACCGCCTCACCAACCTCGTTCTCCACCTCGTCACCACCGCCCTCGTCGTCCGTCTCGCGTGGCGCTACTCCGAGGGCCAAACCCGCGCCGCCCTCGTCGCCGGCCTCGTTTTCGCCTTCCACCCCGTCCACGCCGAGACCGTCGCGTGGATCAACGGCCGCGCCGATCTCCTCGGCACCGCCGCCGCCCTCGCCTTCCTCGCCGCCGCGGAAAGTTACTCCGCCACCGGCGGTCGCCGCCCGCTCCTCCTCGCGCTCGCCGCCCTCGGCGTCGGCGTCTTCACCAAGGAATTCTGCCTCATCGTCCCGCTGCTCCTCGCGCTCCGCTGGGCCCTCCTCGATCTCGGCGTCGGCCGCGCCGTGTGGCTGAATCGCGCCCGGCTTTTCTTCGGCGCGCTCTGCGTCGTCACGCTCTACGCCGTCGCCCGCCACGCCGCTTTCGGCCGCGACGTCGGCACCGGCTTTTTCGGGTGGAACGACGCCCCCGCGTGGAACCGTCAGGCCGGCTACTGGGCTTGGATCATCCCCGTTTTGCCCTTCACCACCGGACACGAGCCGGCCAACCCGCCCGCGATGGCCGTTCTGCGCAACCTTTGGCTCGCCCTCGCCGCGCTCACCGCCGCAGCGCTCGCCATCACCCTCACGCTCCGTCGCAACCCCGCCGCCGCGCGCGCCCTCTTCTTCGGTGGCTTCTGGTGGTTCGCCACCACGGTCGGCCTCTTCGTCGTCGTGTATTTCTCCCCGCGCCACCTCTACCTGCCGTCCGTCGGCATCGCCCTCGGCGTCGGCCTAGCCCTCGGCACCGGTCGCCTGCGCGCCGTCCTTGCCGGCGGCGTCGTCGCGTGGTGCGCCGCCGCCCACGTCGCCGCACTCCGTCCGTGGATCGAGGCCGGCGCGAGGTCCCGCGACGCCATCGCCGCGCTCGACACCACCCTCGCCGGTGCCGATGCCCGCACGCTCGCCCTCGTCTCCGTCCCCGAGACTCACGGCCACATCTGGCTCTGGGCGTGGTCCTGTCCGCAGGCAATCGGCGCACCGTTTCTTCGCCACCCCGTCCCGCCCGAGCGCGTGATCGAGCGCCCCATCACCTACTACAACAGCGATCTCTGGACCAAAAACCGCCCCGTCCCCGCGATGCTGGCCAACGCCGGCTCAGCCGCCGTGCTCCTCGTCGGCACCGATGGCTCGGTCCGCAGCCGTCTTGTGCCCGGGCCCGAGCTCCGGGCCCGCTCCGCCGCCCTGCCCCCGCCCGGCCTCACCGCCGAGAATCTTACCCCGTTCATCGAATCCTTCTTCCCGCGATGAACCCCACGCCCGTCTCCTCCGGTCCTTCTGCTTCCCGGTTCCAACTTTCCATTGGCGGGGCCGGCGGCACCGCCGCCGCCCCAGCCGCTACCACCGACCTCAGCGTCATCATCCCGTTCTACAACGAAGCCCCGAACATCCCCCCGCTCCTCGCCGAACTCCGCGCCGCCCTCGACCCGCTCGCTCTCCGTATCGAAGTGCTCCTCATCGACGACGGCAGCACCGATACCACCGCCGCCGCCCTTACCGCCGCAGCCGGCGCTTGGCCCGCCATCCGCGTCGAATCGTTCCCCCGCAATCGCGGCCAGGCCGCCGCACTGTGGCGGGGTTTCCAAGTCGCCCGCGGCACTTGGATCGCCATGCTCGACGGCGACGGCCAAAATCCTCCCGCCGAACTCGCCCGGCTCTGGCCCCTTCGCCACCGCGCCGACATGATCGCCGGTGCCCGCCACGGCCGGCGCGACTCCGCCCTCCGTCTCGCGATGTCCGCCCTCGCCAACGCCGCCCGGCGCGCCCTCCTCCGCGACGGCGTCAGCGACACCGGCTGCTCGCTCAAACTCTTCCGCCGCGAGGTCGTCGCCTCGTTTTTGCCCGTCCGCACGCTCTACTCTTTTCTCCCTGCCTTCGCCGTTTCCGCCGGCTTCACCGTCCTCGAGGTCCTCGTCGCCCACCGCGCCCGCGCCGCCGGCGTCTCCAAATACGGGCTCCGCGCCATGGCCGTCCTCCCGCTCATCGACCTGCTCGCCCTCGCCTGGATTCTCCGCCGCCGCGTGCGCCATTAGCCCGTTCTCCAGCATCCGTAAGCCCCGCTTGCTCGTAATCCTCCCGGATGCCAACGTGTCCTCTCTTCCGTGTCACCGCTCCGCTCCAGTCTTTACGAATGCACCGTGCTGCACCACCGCTTCACGCCGAAGGAGCACCGTTTCCTCTACCGCATCTTTCTCTTCGCCTTCGACCTCGACGAACTCCCACAGCTGCACCGCCGGCTCCCGCTGTTTTCCTATAACCGCGCCAACCTCTTCTCCTTCCACGACCGCGATTTCCTGCCCACCGGCGAACCGCTCCACCACGCCTCCCCGTCACCGTCCGGCACCTCAACTTGTAACCTATTAGGTTACAAACCTGCCTCGCCCATCGGTCCTTCCACGGCCTCGCCTTCCGAAAATCGAGACTCCGAAGTCGGAAATCTAAAATCCCGCGTCCTCGCCTACCTCGCCGCCCGCGGTGTCGATCTCACCGGCGGTCGCGTCGTCCTCGTCACCCTGCCGCGCGTTTGCGGCTATCTCTTTAACCCCGTCTCTTTCTACTTTTGCTACGACGCCTCCGGCGCCTGCGTCGCCTCCCTCGCCGAGGTCACCAACACCTTCAAGGAGATGAAACCCTACTTCCTCGGTCCGGAGAGCAGAGGACAGATGACAGAAGTCAGAAGTCAGACCCCGGCAGCCGGAAGCCGGAACGCCAGTCCCCCGACCTCCGACCTTTTCCACAGCCGCGTCCCCAAGCACTTCTACGTCTCCCCGTTTTCCGACGTCGACGTCGCCTTCGACTTCACCCTCCGCGTCCCCGGCGAACGCCTCTCCGTCCAGATCGACGATTACGTCGGCGACGCCCGCACCCTCACCAGCGTCCTCGCCGGTCCGCGGCGCTCCCTCACCTCCGCGCGTCTGGCGTGGTTCTCGCTCAAATATCCCCTACTCACCCTCCGCATTATCGCCCTCATTCATTGGCACGCCGCCCGCCTCTGGCTCCGCCGCCTGCCTTGGTTCCCCAAGTCCGACCGCCCCGCCGATCAACGCGACCTCTACCGCCCGCATTCCTCCATCGCCCACGCCGCCCCGACCTCTCTTTCCGACAAGATTTCAGTCCCCTCCGAAGCCGCATGAGCCACCACAACGTCACCACCTCCGCCGCGTCCATTCCCGCCCGCGTCAAACCCTCCCTCTTCCGCGAGTCGGTGCTTTCCGCGTTTGCCGAGATGACCCGCGGCCACCTCCGCATCGAGCTCCCCGACGGCACCGTCCGCGACATCGGCTCCCGTGCCGACGCCCTCACCCGCACCCTCCCCCTCGCCATCCCCGCCGCCGCCCACCTCCGCGTTCGCCGCGAGAAGTTTTTCACCAAATGCGCCCTCGCCGGCGACATCGGCTTTGCCGAAGCCCACATCGACGGCGACTGGGAGACCCCCGACCTCACCGCGGTCATCGCCTTCTTCATCCTCAACGCCGACACCGCCCCCACCCTCTCCGGCTCCAACCAAGCCCGCACCCTCGCCCTCAACTTCCTCCGCTCCCTCAACCGCGTCGGCCACCTCCTCCGCCCCAATTCCCGCGCCACCGCCCAACGCAACATCAGCGAACACTACGATCTCTCCAACGATTTCTTCGCCCTTTTCCTCGACCCCTCGATGATGTATTCCGCCGCGAAGTGGACGTCCCCCGCCTTTAACCTCGAGCAGGCCCAGTGCGAGAAAAACGACGCCCTCTGCCGCCACCTCCGGCTCAAGCCCACCGACCACGTCCTCGAGATCGGCACCGGCTGGGGCGGTTGGTCGCTCCACGCCGCCCGCACTTACGGCTGCCGCGTCACCACCGTCACCATCTCCCGCGAGCAGCTCGAATTCGCCCGCGCCCGCATCGCCGCCGCCGGCCTCGCCGACCTCGTCACCGTCGAGTTCCGCGACTACCGCGACCTCGACGGCCAGTTCGATAAGATCGTCTCGATCGAGATGATGGAGGCCATCGGTCACCGCTACCTCCCCGCATTCACCGAGGTGCTCAACCGCTGCCTCAAGCCCGACGGCCTCCTCGCCCTCCAGTTCATCACCTGCCCCGATTCCCGCTACGACCAGTTCCGCCGCGGCGTGGACTTCATCCAGAAACACATTTTCCCCGGATCCCTGCTGCTGTCGCTCAATCGCGTCAACTCCGAGCTCTCCCGCGCCGGCGGCTTCGTCCTCAATCACGTCGACGACTTCGGCACCGACTACGCGAAGACCCTCCGCGTGTGGCACGACAACTTCCGCGCCCGCCTCGAACAGGTCCAGGCCCTCGGGTTCAACGAGCGCTTCATCCGCAAATGGAGCTACTACCTGAGCTACTGCGAAGCCGCCTTCGCCCTCCGCAACATCTCCGTGGTCCACACCCTCCACACCCGCGCCAACAACCACGCGTTTTAAAAAAGCGGGCGCCGGGTAGTGAGCAGCGAGCATCTCCTTTTGCTCATACAAAACTGCCCGGCACCCGCGCCTCCGCCCTCCGCACCCCGCACTCCGCAATTCCCCATGATCGCCCTCCGTCTCCTCTTCTCGTTCATGCTCGTTTTCATGCTGGCCATCATCATGTGGGCCAGCAGTCGCTGCGCGCTTTTCGATATCCCGCGCGAGGTCTTCACCCACCCGTGGTTCATCGCCACCCTCTTTGACGCCTACCTCGCCTTCGTCGCCTTCTGGGTCTGGGTCGCTTGGAAAGAGGGCACCTTCGCCGCCCGCGTCCTTTGGCTCATCGCCATTCTGCTCTGGGGCAACCCCGCTATCGCGCTCTACATGCTGATCGAACTCGCCCGCGCGGAACGCGACGGCGGCGGCCTCGACGCCGTCTTCGCCGCCAAACGCCCCGGCGCTATCACCCTTCCCGCCATCCTCACCACGCTCGGCATCGCCGTTTATCTTCTCGGCGCAAAGAACGTCCTCTTTTAATCCCCGCCCCGCCGATGCACCCGCTCCTCCTCGCCGCTCTCGCCCTGCTCGTTTGCTGCGTCGTCTTCGCCTGGTTTTTCGGCGTCGCCCGCCGGCTCGATAACTACGGCATCGTGGACATCGTCTGGAGCTACGCCTTCGGACTCGTCGCCCTCCTCTATGCCGTCCTCGCGTCCGGCTGGGCCCCGCGCCGCTGGCTCGTGGCGATTCTCGTGACCGCCTGGAGCCTGCGGCTCGGCACCCACCTCTACCGTCGGGTCATGAGCCACCACCCCGAAGAAGACGGACGCTACAAAGCGATGCGCGTCCGCTGGGCGAAGAATTTTTCCAGCGAGATGTTCAAATTCTACCAATTCCAAGCCGTCTCCGTCGTCGTTCTCGCCACGCCATTCCTCCTCGCCCTCGGTCGTCCCGAGACGGGCCTGACCGCGCTCGACTACGCCGCACTGGCGCTCTTTGCCGTCTCGATCCTTGGCGAATCCGTCGCCGACGCCCAGCTCGACGCCTTCAAAAAAGTTCGCGCCAACAAGGGAAAAGTCTGTGCCGTCGGCCTCTGGTCGGTCAGCCGCCACCCCAACTACTTTTTCGTCTGGCTCACGTGGATGAGCTTTGCCCTTTTCGCCCTGCCCGCCGCTTGGGGCTGGCTCGGCTTCATCGCCCCCGGCGCGATCCTCTACCTGCTCCTCTTCGTCACCGGCATTCCCATGACCGAGGAACAGGCCGTCCGCACCAAGGGCGACGCCTACCGCGCCTACCAACGCCGCGTCTCGCCGTTCATCCCGTGGTTCCCGAAACCGTAGCGAGTAGCGGGCAGTGAGTAGCGAGTAGCCAGCAGCGAGCATACCCTTTCGCTCTCAGACCGCCGCCCTTACCTAGTCGCTACCCGCTACTCACTACCCGCTACTCTTCGCTCATGATCGACTCCCTCCTCGAAAAAAATCTGCTCCCCGACCGGCTCCTCCGCATCGGCATCCGCCGCCTCCTCGCCCAGCGCATCCGCGACGAGTCCGCGACCTACAACCGCGAAGCCTACGTCGCCGACCTCAAGACCCGCGCCCTCGCCGAGCAGACCGCCGCCGCCAACGAGCAACATTACGAAGTCCCCACGCGCTTCTACCAACTCTGCCTCGGCAAAAACCTTAAATACTCCGGCTGCCTCTATCCTACCGGTAAAGAAACCCTCGACGAGGCCGAGGACGCCATGCTCGCCCTCTACGCCGAGCGCGCCCAACTCGCCGACGGCCAGACCATCCTCGAACTCGGCTGCGGCTGGGGCTCCCTCGCCCTTTACAACGCCGCGCGTTTTCCCAACTCCCGCATCACCGCCATCTCCAATTCCCGCACACAAAAAGAGCACATCGACGCCGAGGCCCGGAAGCGCGGGATCACCAACCTCACCATCGTCACCGCCGACATCAACGTCTTCGACACCGCCCCCGCGCAGTTCGACCGCGTCGTTTCCGTCGAGATGTTCGAGCACCTCAAAAATTACCGACTCCTCTTCGCCAACATCGCCCGCTGGCTGAAGCCCGGCGGGATGCTCTTCACCCACATCTTCACGCACCACCGCCTCAGCTATCACTTCGTCGCCCGGGACGCCTCGGATTGGATGAGCCGCTATTTTTTCACCGGCGGTCAGATCCCCGCGCACGACCTTTTCCTTCAGTTTCAAGATGACCTCAAAGCCGTCTCCGACTGGAAAGTAAACGGCCGCCACTATCAGCAGACCGCCGAGCACTGGCTCCAAAACATGGACGCCCACCGCGCCGAAATCATGCCGCTCTTCGCCCGGACCTACGGCCCCGAAAACGCCACCAAATGGTGGGCCTACTGGCGCGTCTTCTACATGAGCTGCGCCGAGCTGTGGGGCTACCGCGCCGGGGAAGAATGGCTCGTCAGCCACTACCTCTTCCGCAAGCCCTAAGCACTCCCGGTCGCTGACAACTATCGCTCCTTATGGGGCCGCCGCCCTGGGGCGCCGCATCCCGGGTCCAAAGTTCTTTTGCCGATGATTCTTCCCGGCTGATCGGATGGGGTCGCGGGGATTGCGCCCCGCGACCCTTCCACACCACCGGACGTGCGGTTTTCCGCATCCGGCGGTTGAGACAGAGGACGACCTATGTCGTCGCCGTTTCCCACGGCAGGGTGAACCCGTATCTTTCCA
>JBDNFZ010000747.1:0-6023 GCA_041689555.1 Opitutaceae bacterium
CGAGCCGCTTCACATCCCAACCGTGCTCGACGAAATCCACCGCCAGCCAGTCGAGCAGCTCGGGATGGCTGGGCCATTCTCCCTGCGCGCCGAAATCGGCCGGCGTATCGACGATGCCGGCACCGAAGAACAACCGCCATACGCGGTTCACCGCCACGCGCGCGGTGAGGGGATTCTGTTTCATCGTGATCCATTGCGCGAGCCCGAGCCGGTCGGCGGGCGCACCTTCGGGCAGCGGCGGCAAAAAGCCGGGCGTGCCGGCGGTGACGATCTCGGTCGGCTGCGCGTAGTCGCCGCGATTCAAGATGTAGGTGTCGCGGGGCTTGGCCGCGACGGCCATGACCATCGTGGGAAAGGGCTGCGTGAGCGCGGCGAGCCGCTCCTCGGCGTTGGCGAGGGCGACGCGGGTGGCGCGCAACTCGGCGGCGGCCTGCGCGCAGTGCGCCCAGAGGAGCGCGGCGGTCTCGGGCGTCCGCGCGGAGTCGGGCAATGCCAGCGCGGCGACGACCTCGGCGGGCAGTTCCGTGCCGTCGTCGGTGCCGGTGAGAACAAGCACCTCGATGAGGCCGGGCATGAGTTCCTTGCCGGCGCCGAAGTTGAACTGCGCGGTGAGATAGGGGGTCGTCGCGGCACGGAGCGGGGCGGCGAAAGTCGCCGAGAGGTGGACGGGGCCGGTGGCGGCGAGATCGGGCGACCAACCGCTTTCGTTGCGCGGATCGAGGCAACCGGCGGCGGGATGGGCGGGCAGCCACGAACTCGCGGTCACGCGGGCGATCGGCAGGAGCTTGTGCAGGTCGACCTGGTCGCCGGGCAGCGCATCGGCCGTGAGCGAGAGGGCGGTGAGGCGGAACGAGCCCTTGGCCGGCGGCGTGTCCTTCGTGCCGGGCGGCGAATCGGCGGGCCGATTGACGACGGGACCGTGGCCCCAACCGCCGCCGGGGAGTTCCGGGAGCGGATGCACTACCAAGCGCATGCCGGTGATGGGGACGTCGAGGACGGGCAGCTCCGCCAGGACGTCGAGCGCGCCGAGCGCGCCGGCCTCTTTCACGCGGAGGCGGTTGCCGTCGAAGATCCGGAGGTCGGAGCGATTCGGGGTCGAGGCTTTGAGCATCTTGACGGGATGGAGCCGGAGATCGCGACCGCGTTGAGCGAGCGCGGCGCGTTCGCGGGACGACCAGTCGCGGAGGAGCGCGGGATCGGGCCGGGCGAGGTCGGCTTTGAGCGCGGCGATGCGGGCCGCGAGGGCCGGCAGCTCGTCGGTTTTCAGAACCGTGCGCGCGGATACGAAGGGGCCGGGGTTGACCCCGCCGTTGCCGTCGAGACCTTTGTCGCCGAGAGAATTGAAAAACGCGAAGGTGCGGAAGTAGTCCTTCTGCGTGATCGGATCGAACTTGTGGTCGTGACACTGGGCGCAGCCGAGCGTGAGCCCGAGCACGGCCTCGCCGAGGGTCTTCACGCGGTCGGCGTTGTAGTTGGTGAGGTTCTCCTCGGGAAGGGTGCCGCCCTCGTGGGTGACCATGTTGTTGCGCTGGAAACCGGTCGCGATCAGGTCGGCCTCGGTGCGGCCGGGGAGGAGGTCGCCGGCGAGTTGCTCGAGGAGAAACCGGTCGTAGGGCTTGTTGTCGTTGAAGGCCTGGATGACCCAGTCGCGCCAGAGCCACATATGCCGGCCGCCGTCGATGGAGAAGCCGTTGGTGTCGGCGTAACGCGCCGCGTCGAGCCAATCGAGGGCCATGCGCTCGCCGTAGTGCGGGGTGGCGAGGAGACGCGCGACGAATTTTTCGTAGGAGCGCGGATCACGGTCGGCGGCGAAGGCCGCGACCTCGGCCGCTGTCGGCGGCAGGCCGGTGAGGTCGAGGGCGAGGCGGCGGGCGAGCGTGGACCGGTCGGCCTCGGGCGATGGTGCGAGCGTCTCGGCGGCGAGGCGGGCGCGGATGAAGGCGTCGATGGGATTCGAGGTCGCGGCCGAAGACGGCAGCGGCGCTTGCGTGGGTGCAACGAAGGACCAGTGCTCCGAATAGGCGGCACCGTCCTCGATCCACGCCCGGATTTTTTCCTTTTGATCGGCGGTGAGACGGGCGTGGGCTTTGGGCGGAGGCATCACTTCCTCGTCGTCGGTGCTGGTGATGCGCGCCCAGGCTTCGCTCTCGGCGGCGTTCCCCGGGAAGATCGCGCGGTAGCCGTCGCGATCGGCATGCGCCGACTCGGCGACATCGAGGCGGAGTTTGGCCTTGCTCGCCTTCTCGTCGAACCCGTGGCAGGCGAAACAATTCTCCGAGAGGATCGGCCGGATGTCGCGGCTGTAGTCGACCGTCGGAGGCGCGGCTGAAACGGAACCCGCGACCGCTCCGAACAAGAAGGTGACGGCGCGCGGCAGTTTCATCGGCGCGGGCTCAGGCCATCACGCCCTTGACGACTTCGCCGGCGACGCCGGTGAGACGGACGTCGAGGCCCTGGAACTTGGTATTGAGCCGGTGGTGGTCTACGCCCATCAGCGCGAGCATCGTGGCGTGCAGATCGTGGACGCTGACCACGTTTTCCACGGAGCGGTAGCCGAGCTCGTCGGTCGCGCCGTAGGTCGTGCCGGCCTTCACGCCGCCGCCGGCCATGAAGACGCTGAAGCCCAAGATGTGATGGTCGCGGCCGGTGCCCTGCCCCATCGGCGTGCGGCCAAATTCGCCGCCCCAAAGGATAAGCGTGTCGTCGAGCATCCCGCGCTGCTTGAGGTCGGTGATGAGCGCGGCGGTCGCCTGATCGACGTCCTTCGCGCCGCTCTTCATGCCCGCCTCGAGGTCGCCGTGGTGATCCCACGCGCGATGGTAGAGCTGGATCATGCGCACGCCGCGCTCGGCGAGCCGGCGGGCAAGGATGCAGTTGGAGGCGTAGCTGCCGTCGCCGGGTTCCTTGACGCCGTAGAGATCGAGCATGGCCCGGGGTTCGTTCTTGAAATCGGTGAGATCGGGGACGCTGCTCTGCATCTTGAACGCGAGTTCGTATTGCGCGATGCGGGTCGCGATCTCGGGGTCGCGGGTGCCCTCGGCGAGGAAGCCGTTCATGCGCCGGATCTCGTCGATCACCTGCCGCTGCGTGCTCTGGCAAACGCCATCGGGGTTGCCGACGTAGTGGACGGCCCCGCCGCGCGACTGGAACTGGATGCCTTGGAAACGGCTCGGCAACACGCCGCTCGACCACTGGCGCGCGGAGATCGGCTGGAGACCGTATTTGCCCTGCGAGTTGAGCACGATGAAACCTGGCAGGTCCTGCGTCTCGGCACCGAGTCCGTAAAGCAACCACGAGCCCATGCTGGGCCGGCCCTTGATGATGGAGCCGGTGTTCATGAAGGCGTGGGCCGTGTCGTGGTTGATCTGCTCGGTCTGCATCGAGCGGATGACGCAGAGGTCGTCGGCGACGCCTGCGATGTGCGGAAAGAGGTCGCTGATCTCGGTGCCCGACTTGCCGTGCTTGGCGAACGTGGTGATCGGCCCGCGGGCTTTGAGCACCGTGTTCTGAAGTTGCGCGAGTTGCTGACCGGCGGTGAACGAATCGGGGAACGGCTGGCCGTCGAGCGCCTTGAGCTGCGGTTTCCAGTCGAGCGTCTCGAGATGCGAGGGGCCGCCGGCCATGCAGAGGTAAATGACGCGCTTGGCGCGGACCGGCAGGTGGGCCTCGCGCAACGCGCCGTTCCAGCCCTCGGGCAAACCGCCGTCGGGCCCGGCCGACGGCGCGGCGGCGAGGCGGCCGTGCATGAGCGCGTAGGCGATGCCGCCGAGGCCGTAGGCGCTCTGCGTAAGGAAGGTGCGGCGGTTGACGCTCAGGGCGTGGGCGATGGGGTCGAAGAGGGCCATGGTCAGTAACGGGTGATGACTTCCTGGGTGTTAAGGAGAACGCGCGCGAGGTTGGTCCACGCGGCGAGTTCGACGGGATCGCCGGCGGGCGGCGGCGTGAGGCCGACGCGGAGGAGTTGCCCGGAGGCGGGCAAATCTGCGCGGTAACGCTCGCGCAGCGCAGAGAGAAACGCGACCAACGCCTGACGCTCGGCGGGCTGCGCCGGGCGGGCGAGCGCGAGGCGGAACGCGATGTCGAGGCGTGCGGCGTCGTCGCGGCCGCCGGCGGCGAGCACGCGGGTCGCGAGGGCGCGGGCGGCCTCGACGAAGGTGGGGTCGTTGAGGAGCGTCAGCGCCTGCTGCGGGGTGTTGCTGATGTTGCGGGCGGCGGCGCACTCGTCGCGCGGCGGCGCGTCGAAGTTGGCCATCATCGGATGGAGGAACGTGCGCTGCCAGTGGGTATAAACGCCGCGGCGCCACTGCGCGTCGTCGTCGCTGGCGACGTAGTCCCGGTCGGGAAACTGGAGCGCCACGTAGTAGCCGGGCGGCTGGTAGGGTTTGGCGCTGGGGCCGCCGAGCTCGCGCAGGTCAAGCAGGCCGGCGATGGCGAGGGCGTTGTCGCGCACGAACTCGGCCTCGAGGCGGCGCGGGTTTTGCGAGGCGAGGAGACGGTTGGCCGGATCGATGTCGCGCAACTCGAGCCGGAGGCTGCTGCTCTGGCGGTAGGTGGCGCTGGTCACGATCAGCCGGATCACGTGGCGCAGATCCCAACCCGAATCGCGGAACTCGCTCGCGAGCCATTCGAGAAGTTCGGGGTGCGAGGGCAACTCGCCTTGCGAGCCGAGATCGTCCACCGAGGCGCTGAGCGCGGTGCCAAAATACATCGCCCAGAGCCGGTTGGTCACGGTGCGGGCGGTGATGGGATTATCCTTGGAGACAATCCAGCGCGCGAGGTCGAGGCGGGTGAGGCGTTTCTCCGGGGTGCTTTCGAGCCGGCCGGGGAGGAAACTCGGGGTCGAGGGCAGCACGACGGGGCCGCTTTCATCCTGCCAGTCGCCGCGCGGCAACACGCGCACCGTGATCGGATCGGTGGCCTCGGTGACCATCGTCCAAGCCATGCCTTCGCCCGTCTCGTCGAGCTTGGCCGCCAGTTGGTGGTAACGCGCGAAGCCTGCCGCGTCGTCGGCCGAGCTCATCGCCCAAGCGTCGGCCAGCAAGTCGGTCTGGGCGGGACTGCGGGCCGGAGACTTCAACGCGGCGAGGGTCTCGGTCCCGGCGACGTCGAGCGGACGCGCCGCGCCGAACCGGCTCGTGGTCACGCGGAACGCCGGCAACTCATCACCACGGATCGTGAGCACGAGCGACTCGCCGGGCGCCAGGGCCAACGGCTCGGCGAGCAGCCAGACCGCCCGATGCGTCTCGGGCCGGCTCACGACGGGCAGCCGCCAACCTTTGGTCACTCCGAGCAGTTCCACTCCGCCCTCGTAGCGCGCACCCTTCGCGGTCGCTTCGCCGAAAATCAGCGCGAGCTTGCGCGTCGCGCCGGTGGAACAAAGCACGTGGGCGACAACCGAGACCGGGTTCTGCGGAAATTTCCATTTCTTGTCGTCGGTCGCGACGGGCGGCGTCAGCGGGAGCTCGATACCGATCGCGGTCGCCCGGCCTTCGTCGGGCTGGAGGGTGAGGCGGACGCTCTCGCGGGAGACCAGCGGCTTGTCGGTGCATACAAAACCTTCGGCGTCGACGGTGACGGACCGGTCGGCCTGAACCTTGTCGCTCACGAACACCTCGGCCACGGCCGCACGGGCCGGCTCCCACCCGCCGGGGAATCGGTCGAGGTAGGAACGCATCTCATCCTGCCACGTCGCGAAACGAACGGCCCCGGCGGGCTCGGTCGCCCGCGCCCGCAAGGCGAGGACGTGCGCGGCGATTTCAGCCCGGGTCCGATCGTGGCGGGCGGCCAGGTAGGCGCTGGCGACCTCGATTTCCGGCGGGAAAGGAAAATCGTTGTTGAAGCCCTTGAGGTCCGGGTTGGGCGAGGACTCGTAGTCGTTGTAAACGCCGTATTGCTTCACGTCGGCGAAGAAGGACTGGAGCTCGTAAAAATCGCGGGTCTTGATCGGATCGAATTTGTGGTCGTGGCACTCGGCGCAGCCAAACGTGCTGCCGAACCAAGCGGCCGCGACGCCGCGCACGCGC
>JBDNFZ010000748.1:0-11297 GCA_041689555.1 Opitutaceae bacterium
CGAGATCTGCCGTGGCCGGGACGTCTTTGATGATCTGCGAAGGTTCGGGGCCGACGCCGAGGTAGCGGAGGTTGGGAAGCTTTTCGGCGGCGGGCCATGGTTCGCCGGCGTAGGCGACGTCGAGCGTGGCTTTCATCATCGCGGCGACGTAGTGCTGGGCGTTGACGGGCAGCGCGGCGAAGTTGCGGATTTTGGAAATGTCCTCGGTCCAGCCGGGGTGGCGGGTGTAAACGGGCTTCAGGGTGCGGCGGACGGCTTCGTTGCGCGGGACATGTTGGAAGATTTTTCCCGAGGCGTCTTGATAGGACGTGCAGATGAGTAGGTCGCCGTGCCATGCGCCCGAGTGGGTGAGCGCGTCGGACTTGTTGATCATCACGTCTTGAAAGCCGCCATAGCGGAGGGCGTCGCCTTTTTCCACGGCGTCGAACCAGCCGACCATGCGTTGGCGGCCGGTGCTGGTGCCAAACTCGATCTGCTTCAGTTTGATGGCGAGCGGATGGGCGTCGTCCATCTGCGTGAGGAAGGTGTGGGTGCCGACCTTGGTGTCATAAGCCTTGGCGACGCCGAAGGTGTGGATGCGTTGCACGGGGATGCCGGCGCTCTCGAAAAACTCGGGCGTGTAGGTGTGCGAGGCGGTGACGTTGGGGGAGAAGCCGTGGCGTTTATCGAGCCAGTAGGCCTGGCCGAATTCGCCGATGATCGTTCGGCCGGCGGCAAGTTCGCGGAGGATGAGTTCGCGGACCTCTCCGATGTTTTTTGCGAGGGCGACGCCGGCGGCCCAGGTGACTTCGGTGAGCGCGTCGAGGTTGAGCGTAAACGGCTCGGTGCCACGGAAACGGGTGAAATCGAATTCCTCCTTGGGGAAGATGCCGAGGTCGATGGCCTCGGCGTTGGCGCGCTGTTCGGCGGCGGTGAGCCGGTCGAAGAAGCCGGCGAACGTCTCGGGGCTGACGCGGCAGACGTGTTGGATGACGCGGAGGGCGCGGTCGGCGCGTTGGGCGAGCTTGCGGGCGAAGAAATTGGGGCCGGCGTGGAAATCGGAGAACGTCATCTGCCACTGGCCGATCTCATCGGCGTAGGCGGGGGTGATGCCGCGGCCGGTGGAGCCGCGCGGTTCCTCGGCGAGGACTTTTTCCCGGTAGTCTTCCCAAGCGAGGTCGAGGAGCCGGTGGGTGAGATCGGTGACCATCGTGCGCTCGTCGATGAGGAGGCGGGAGAGGATGGCGTGGCCCTTGAGCTCGAGGGGCTTGGTTTCCCACCAGATCTTGCGGGGATCGGCGACGACGCCGGAGCCGATACAGAGATGGGGGGCGTCGCGGACGACGACGCCGGCGGGGAGGAGGTTGAGCTTGATGCCGCCGGCGGTGTGGCCGGAGTTGGCGCCGCCGTTGACCTTGAGGACGACGGAGACGGCGTGCGGGGTGCCGCGGAGCTCGTCGGCGACCTCGGGGATGAGGCGGCCTTTGCCCTCGTCGCCGAGGGAGATGCCGACATCGGCGATGAGCTGGCTGGAAAAAGGGGGGAGGGACATGGGTTGCGAGAGTGACGCGGCAACCGAAGAGAATCCGAGTGGCGGAAGGCCCCTGTTGCCGGAAAGGAGAAGCGTAGGGTGCGGGGTCAGGGCAAAACAAAAAAGACGGATGACGCACAACCGGCCCTGTTAGCGTCTCGTTCCCGCGCAGCGGCTTTTCGAATCACTCCGGGCCGAGTCCGAACTGTCCGCTCGCACTCTGCTGCCATACGTGGCGAAAGACCTGCTTGGCCATCGCCTGTGTGTCGTCGTCGGTAAAGGGCGGGTTCGGCAGCGCCGAGAAAACGTGGTCGAGGATGAGTGTCTCCACCTCTGCCTGTGTCTGCTCTTTTTCCGTCCAGCGGTCACGTCGCGCGATGAGTTTCGTGAGCGCGTCGAAGAGACCGCGGCTCGCCAGTTTAACCTTTTCCCGGTCGGTCTTCGTGATGCGCTCCTTCTGAAGGAGGCAGAACAAGGCGTATTCATCCTCGCTCAATCCTTCCTCGGCCGCGCGCCGGTCCTCCGCGTCCAGGCTCTCGACGAGGGCCATCAGCTTTGCGAAGGTCTCCTCGATGGTGACGCGGTCTTTGTCGTGGTTATACTCGGCGACGATTTCTTGGTAACGCTTGTAGTAGTCCATGCGTAGCGGGTTCCGGGCGAGCATCTGCCGGAGCTTTCTCTCGACCACCTGCCGGATGTCTTCCACGGCCGAGGCTTTGCGCTTCACTTTCTTCGCGAATTCGTCGCGCAGCTTTTCGAGATCGATGCGGCTGAGATCGTAGAGTTTCGCGTCGAGTTGATCGTCACCCGGCTCGTGCGCGCGGATGGCGGAGTTGACGATGCGGTGGAGTTCCTTGAGCAACTCGGTCACGTCGGCGGTGTCGCGGCGCTCTTCCAGCTTTTTGTAGATCGTCTCCAGATTGTCGTGCCGCACCGCGAACGCGTGCGCGGCCGGTTCGGCGATCAGGGCCTTGAAACGGATAAAGACCTGCCGCGTGAGAATCTCGAAACGCCGCTTCCCTTCGTCGCGCGAGCCCACGACGGCCTCGGCGGCGTCGCGGATGGCTTCGAGTTTGGTGAAGCCCTTGGCGCCGGTGAGCCGGTCCGGCTCGAAGCCCAGGCTGCGCAGGTGTTTTTCCGTCTCCTCGACGGCAGAGAGCAGCGCCTTCACGCGTTCGGCGATGGGTGCGACGATTTCCTCGTCGCCGCTGCCATCCTCGCCGAGCGCGTATTGCGCGAGAGCGGCGCGGAGGCTCTTGAGCATGCCGTTGTAGTCGACAATGAGGCCGAAGTCTTTGCCGGGGTAGACGCGATTGGCGCGGGCGATGGCCTGCATCAGTGTGTGCGCCTTCATCGGCTTATCGATGTAGAGCGTGGAGAGGCATTCGACGTCGAAGCCCGTGAGCCACATCGCGCACACAATCGCCACGCGGAAGGGGTGCTTCGGGTCTTTGAAGGCCGTTTCAACATCGACGCGTTTACCATCCGCGGTCTCGAAGCCCTGCTTCATCACCGTGCGATGCGGGATGATATCCACGCCCCATTTCTTGAAATCCTTAATCTCGTTTTGCCCTTCGCTGATGATGATTTCGACGATGGTCTCCGCCATCCATTCCGCCTGCGCTGCCAGTTTGGCGCGGCGCTCGGCGTCTTTCTCGGCTTTCGCCGCTTTCCGCACCTTGGCCAGTTTCTTTTTCCAGCGCGGGATGATCCGCTGGTAGACGCGTCCGCACGTCAGCTTGTCGATGCAGACGAGCATCGATTTGCCGGACTCCCAGCGCGTGGCGCAGTGCTCCACAAAATCGTCGGCGAGTTTGTCGAGACGCTCGTCGGCAGTGACGACCTCGTAGTCCTTTCCGAGGAGTTTTTCCAACAGCGCCTCTTTGTCGGGATCGAGCTCCGCCCGCGCGATAGCCTCGGCGATGCGGTCGTTGAGGTCGAGGTGGGCGATGCCGAGTTTCTCGCCGCGGGTCTCGTAAACGAGCTTCACCGTGGCGCCGTCTTCCTCGGAGCGTTTGAAATCGTAGCGCGACACGTAGGTGCCGAAGATGCGCTTCGTGAGGTGGTCGTGCTTGAAGAGCGGCGTGCCGGTGAAGCCGATGAACGCCGCGTTGGGCAGCGCAAGGCGCATGTTGCGCGCGAGTTTGCCCGCCTGCGTGCGGTGGGCTTCGTCGGAGACCACGATGATGTCGTCGCGCGCGCTGTAGGGCTCGCGCGGGTCCACGTCCTGGTTGAATTTGTGGATCAAGCTGAAGATGTAGCGGTGGTTTTCTCGGAGGAGCCGCTTCAACTCCTTGCCGGACGACGCGCGTGGCGTGGTCTTCGGATCGATCACATCGCAGCCGGCGAAAGTGCCGTAGATCTGGTTGTCGAGGTCGTCGCGGTCCGTCATGAAGAGGAAGGTGAACTTCCCCGAGATCGTGCGACGCACCTTCTCCGCGAAGAAGGCCATCGAGTAGGATTTGCCGCTGCCCTGCGTGTGCCAGAAGACACCGAGGCGGCCGAGGTCCGGGTGCGCCGTTTCGACCACCTCCAGCAGGCGCAGCGATTTCGTCTCCTCGCGTTGTTCGATCAAGGTGTTGGCGTAGGCGCTGCCGTCGTCGGTCGGTTCATCCGCGGCCATAAGCTCCGCCAGTTCGATTTTGCGGAGCGTGAGCCGGCGCTCGGGCGGAAAGTCCAGTTTCAGCGCCTCTTGTTTCCGCACCGACGCCACCGCTTGGTTCACGCCGAGCACCTGATGGTTGCGGGCGACGACTTTGCGCGGCGGCCCGGACTTGCTCGCGTCGAAGAGGATGAAGTTTTCCACGAGGTCCAGCAGGCGTTCGTGGGCGAGCATGCCGTTGAGGAGTTGCTCGGCTTCGACGCTGCCTTGACGGTCGTCTTCGCCGAGGCGTTTCCACTCGGCGAAGTGTTCCCACGCACTCGTGATCGAGCCGTAGCGGGCGCGGTGACCGTTGCTCACGATGAGAAACGCATTGTGGTGAAACGCGTGTGGGATCGTGTGCTCCTCCATGTAGTCCGTCAGATTCTCGTCGAACCCGGTGCGGATGTTGCGGTGGACCGCCTTCAGCTCGATGAACACCAGCGGCAGGCCGTTGACGAAGCAGACGAGGTCGGCGCGGCGGTTGTAGCCGGGCGCGCGCAGGCCCGTGAGCTTCAGTTCGCGCACGGCGAGGAAGCGGTTGTGCGGCGTGCCGTCGGCGGTCTTGCCGTTCTGAAAATCGATCACCCGCGCTCGGGCCTCGCGACGCTGGCCGCGCTCGTCCTTGTAGCTCACCGGCACTCCGTCGCGGATGAAGCGGTAAAACTGCCGGTTGTGCTGGAGCAACGAGCGCGTGACGTCGTGCCGCGTCATCGTCTGCACCGCCTCGGTGATCGCCGCCGGCGGGAGCGTCGGGTTCAGCCGGACGAGCGCCGCCCGCAGGTCGCGGGTGAGGACGGCCTCGCGGGTGTCGGCGCGGCCGAGCGTGCCGTCGGGACCGAACGTTTCATCGTTCCAAGCGATGAGGCTTTCCCAGCCGAGCCGGTCCCGCAGATGCTCCGCGAAGGTCTGCTGGACGAGCCGGTCTTCGCTGTTGAGGTCGGTGAAAGCCATGCGCTCAGAAAAGTTCGCCTTGCAGGTCGTGTGGCGCAGGGAAGACGCCGACGATCACCCACGGATTCGGCGCGCGGTCGTGCCATTCCAAGGTTGTCCCGAGGAACAGATGCAGATCCTTGCCGAGGAATTCGCCTTCGTATTTTTGCCGCACCTTGAGCAGGGCCACGCGTTCGTCGCCCTTCGCGAGATCGAGACAGTGCCAGTAAAGCATGCCGATTTCCCAATCGAGAATCCTCATGCGGCTCTCCGTGCCGGCCTCGTCTTGAAACCGATAGTAGAAATTGTGCGGCACCTTGGCGGCCGGCCGGAAGTTTTCGTTGATCGCGTCCGTCTCGAACAAATCGGTCTGCCGGAGCTGCTGCTCGGCTTGAGCCAGACGGGCCGGATCCCAGGCGGTGGCTGCAGGTTCGAAGTCGAGACCAAGAATCCGCGTGGGCTTGAAGGTCGCGAGCGACACCTCGTCGCGTTTGCCGGCGGCGATCAGGTCCGTGAGATTTTGCCACACGCGACCGCGTTTCAGCGCCCACTCGCGGCGTTCGCGCCAACCGTCGCTCGTGCCGATGGTCTCGTGAATCGTGATGTCGTTTCGGTCGCGCGGGCTGTGCGATTCGGGGCGGTGGTCCTTGGCCCGGCGCACGAGGGGCAGCTCCACCCACGTCCACTTGGCGAATTGCCGCCCCTGCTCCAGCAGACGGAAGGGCACGGGATAGATGCGCACCCAGGAACCGTCTTCCCGAAAACCGGCCGTGCAGACCAGTTCAACGTGGGTTTGCGAGAGCGTCGGATAGGTTTTTACCGTGATCAGAATGCGCTCGCGGGACATGCGGGGAAATCGCTTACAGGTGCTGCGGGCAAAAGTCCCGGCCAAACTCCCGCTCCAACGCCTCGGCCACGCAATGCCGGTGACACTGGCACGGCTCGGCTTCGTAGCAGGTGAGCGCCACGCGGTGGCCCTCCTTCACCCAGCTTCCGATTTTCGCCAGAGCCGCGCCCTGTTGTGGGAGATTGTCGCGTTCGTAGACGGCGAACAGCGCGTCGTAGTCGGCCTGCGTGTTCAGGTCCTTCCGCTCGTCGGAGGCGATGCCGAGTTCCGGCAGGTGCTCGTAACGGAGGCCGACGCCTTCGCAGCCCTTCGAAAGGGTGCCCTTGGAGAATCCATATTTCCGGCTCAGGGGATTCCGCCGCACATCGCACAGCAGGGTCACGCCCGCGTGCAGGAGTTTGTTCAGATAACCTTCCAGCGTGCAGCCCTCGTAGCCGATGGTGCAGAGACCCGGCGCGCCTTTCGCCGGCTGCGCGGCGGCGATTGCCGCGCGGGCCGGGACATCGTGGGCCAGAAGGCGCGCGGCGATTTCGCTGCGGGTGGCGTAGTAGGGGTGGCGTCGGTAGGCCTCGGCCACGAGCGCATCGCCGCGCAGGCCCGACTTGCGCCGCGCAAAGCCATCCATGCCCACGCGCACCATCGGCGGCACTTTGGCGAGGACGCGGCCCTCGGGTGTGAGCTTCCACACGCGCTCCTCGTCGGCCAGCAGGCCTTGCTCGGTTAGACGGCGCTTGTCCGCATACGAGGTGAAGGAGAACCCGCCGAATTTGTAGGGCACGAATTCATAGGCGGGCTCCGTCTCGACCTCGCGGCAGTAGAGGAAGAGCAGTTTCTGGAAATCCAGATTGCCCACCTCGCCGCCGAGAGCATCGACGAGGGCGAGGAGACGTTTTTGACGGTCGAACAGCACGGGATTGGATATGGTGGCGTTTCGTTACACTGCAATCTCTCCGCTCATCAGGCGCGGCAGGAGCAGGTCGCGCGCGGTGCGGAGTTTTTGGTTCTGGAAGCAGAGATTCCTCAGTTGGTCCGTGATTGCGCCGATCGACTCTTCAAAGCGGGCCAGCAAAGCCGGAGGAGGAAGTGCGATGGGATATTGAACCATGAGCTTCCAGTCGGCGCGGGGCATCTTGGAACCTTCGCGCATGGTTTGGGAGGCCTCAGCGACGAACTCGTCGCTCGACACCGCCATCAAGACGAAGCTGCGGAGGTCGTCCGCGGCTGCGCGCATCACAATCGCATCGGACGAGGAAACGCCTTCGTTGAAGGCGACGCCGACCTTGTGGAAGTAGGGTCGGATTTTGCCGAAGACAATGTCGCCAGCTTTGAATCGAAGCTTGGTGCTCGTGACGGATTCGGCGCTGCCCCACGCCGTGAGGGAGATTGAGCGGCGGGGCATGTGTTCGAGTCCGATGTAGGGCGTGTCCGACTCCAGCTCATCGGGTGAAACGGTGTCGCGAAGATCGGTGCAGATGTCGCCGAGTGTTTTTCGCTCCCAGCCGTTCGGCAGGCCGGTCGCGACGCGGGTGTGGGTGTGGGTGTGGCCGGGGAAGCGGAGGCGGACGAACCACTCCCGGTAAAGCAGCCGCGCCGACTCCTCCAACAACGCCATCCGACGCCGGTTGTTCTCCATCAGGTCGTCGTAGGCGGAGAGGACGTCCGCGATCCGCCGCTGTTGAGAAATCTCAGGGATTCGAATCTCCAGTTTCGCGAGCTTCTCGGCGGGAAGATGCTTGATGGTAGATCCGGTAAGCAGTCCTGAGAACCCACCTATTTTTCCTTTGTGCAAAAAATCATAAAATAGAAACCGGCTGTCCAAACATTCATAGGGTCGAATGCGATGCAGGGCCTTTTGAAACATCATCCCGGGAGTATCGTCTTTCCAGATCGCACATCGGCCTGATTCGCCGCCTTCGCACATGACGATGTCGCCATATT
Organism: Opitutaceae bacterium; assembly: GCA_041689555.1. Classification (GTDB taxonomy): domain Bacteria; phylum Verrucomicrobiota; class Verrucomicrobiia; order Opitutales; family Opitutaceae; genus Tous-C4FEB. The sequence continues at coordinate 7,870 of JBDNFZ010000748.1, forward strand.
TGAGGCCAAAGCGGTCTTTCTCGCCCTCCTGGAAACGCATTTCCCGGAGTTCGCCCAACTCGAATTCGCCCCAACGAACATTGATGTTCGCGAGATAGGGCCGCAGCTCCCCCTTATTCTTTTTCTCGTCTAGCATTTTGCCGAGGCTGAGCTGGGCGACATCGCCTAATTGTCGCGTTACCCACTTCATACTCCCAGCCCCGCAAAGTTCTTTTGGATCTTCTTCGCGAGCGTGGCGGCCTCGGTGTCGAGGTCGGCGAGTTCGGTGTGGATTTCGCCCATCGTCGCCGCAAAATCGAAATCGTCGTCCACTTCGGCGGGGGCGACGCCGACGTAGCGGCCAGGGGTGAGGCTCCAGTCGGCGGCAGCGATGTCGGTGCGCGTCACGATGCGGCACAGGCCGGGGACGTCCGTAAAGGTGGCGGCGGGGAAGCGCGCGAGCAGCCAGTGTGCCTGGCGTTCGAAATAGGCGGTGGCCTTGAGTTGCGCGATGAGCGACTGGCGGCGGGCGTCGAGGTCCTTGGCGAGTTTCGCGACGGCGCGGCGGTCGGGGGCGGACGGCGGGTTAGGGATAATCCGTCCTGCCTCGTTCAGCGCGTCGCTCACTTGAGTGGCGAGTTTGGCGGCGAGGTCCACGGCGGGGACGAGGGCGCGGCAGGCGGTGGCGAGCGGGTCGAGTTCGAGTAGGAGTTTCTTCTGTGCGGCGAGTTTTGCGGCGGGCGGAGTCTTGGCCGTGTGGGCGATGTGTTTGGCGAGGTCGGCCGTCGCCTGAAGGCAGGAGCGGTCGGCTGCGTCGCGCTCAGGGAGGAGCGGGCGGAGCGGCGAGTCTTTGGGCAATGTTTGGAGGGCCGGGGCGACGGCCGCGGCGAGAGCATCACAGGCGGTGCGGAAGGCGGCGGATATTTCCGCGAGGGCGGCGGCTTCGGCGAGCGTGCGGGTGAGATATTGCTGCACGAGGGCGAGGAAGCGGTCGGTCTCGCCGCGGTAGAGCCACACGATGGCGGCGAGGTTCGACTGCTGCTCGGGCGAGAAATCGTAAACCTTGCGCGTGACTTTCCGGTAGATGGCGCGCGCGTCGAGCATCAGCACGCGGTCGCGGCGGGCGGCGGGTTTGCTGCGGTCGAAGTGCCACAGCTCGCAGGGGACGGTGCGCGTGTAGAAAAAGTTGGAGCGGATGGAAATCATCACGTCCACGTCGCCGGTCTCGACGAGTTTGCGGCGGACCTCGGCCTCGCCGTGGCCGGCGCTGCTGGCTTGCGAGGACATGACGAAGCCGGCGCGGCCGGTGGGGTTGAGGTAGCTCCAGAAGTAGGAAATCCAGAGGTAGTTTCCGTTGGAGACCTTTTTGTCCTTGTTGACGCCCGGGAGGCCGAAGGGGAGGCGGCGGTCTTTCTCGATCTTCTCGGCGTCGACCTTGTCCACGTTGAAGGGCGGGTTGGCCATGACGAAGTCGCACTTCCCGTAGAGCTCGTGCGGGTCTTCGTAAAAGGTGTTGGCCTCGACGATGTCGCCCTCGAGGGCGTGGACGGCGAGGTTCATCTTCGCGAGGCGCAGGTTGCTGGTCTTGTATTCCTGGCCGTAGAAGGTGGCACGGTGGGCGGCGCTCTGGCCGCGTCGGGCGATGAAGTGGCTCGACTGGACGAACATGCCGCCGGAGCCGCAGGCGGGATCGAAGACGGTGCCGTGGTCGGGCTCGATGACGTTGACGAGGGTCTGCACGAGCGAAGGCGGGGTGAAGAACTCGCCGTTGTCCTGCGCGCCCTGCATGGCGAACTTCATGAGGAAGTATTCGTTGATGCGGCCGAAGACATCGCCGCGGGCGGTGCGGAGGGCCTCGCTGTCGAAGACGCGGAGGAGGTCTTCGAGGAGGGTGTTGTCGAATTTGGCGTAGTCTTTGGGGAGCTGGTTGAGGAGCGGCTCGAAATCGCGCTCGATGGCGGTCATCGCCTCGACGAGGGCGGCACCGAGATCGGCGCCCTTGGGCAGCGCCGTGAGCGTGTCGTAGCGGGCGGCGAGCGGGAGGAGGAGGGCGCGGCGCTTCTTGAAATCGGCGGCGGAGAGCGGGCGGCGCGGCATTTTGCCGGCGGCTTGGTCGGCGTGGATCTCGCGGAGGGCCTCGTGGTAGCGGTTGGTGGCGTGGCGGAGGAAGATCACGCCGAGGACGGGCATGCAGTATTCGCCGGCGGTGAGCTTGGAGTTGGCGCGGAGATTGTCGGCGGCGTCCCAGAGCTGGGTCTCGAGTTGGGCGATGGTGGCGAAGGCGTCGTGGAACATCAGGGGATGCGGGACATGGCGTGCGGTGAAGGGAACGGGCGGCACGCAGGGCGGCAATCCGGGAGTTGGCCGGAGTCGCGAAAGGGCGGTGCCAGACGGAGCGAGCAGGGGTCCTAAGGTTGTTCGCTGGCCGCGCGCGGAACGCGCAGCCCACCTCGATCAGCGGACGGTCTCTCTCGTTCAGCGGACGGGGACGAAGACGGCGCAGACGGGGGCGGGGACGGTGACGAGCGGGCCGGTGGGGGTGAGGCGGCCGGTGGCGGGGTCGACGCGGAAGACGGCGACGGTGTTGGAATCCTGGTTCTCGGCGAGGAGCCAGGTGCCGGTGGGGTCGAGGGCAAAATGGCGCGGGGTTTTGCCGCGCGTGGAGACGTTTTCGATGTGCGTGAGCTTACCGGTGGCGGAGTCGACTGCATAGACGACGAGGGTGTTGGCGCCGCGGTTGGAGCCGTAGAGGAAGCGGCCGTTGGGGTGGACCTGGACCTCGGCGGTGCTGGTGCCCTCGGGGATGGATTCGCCGGGCGGGAGGGTGGAAATCGTCTGGAAGGGCGAGAGGGTGCCTTGGGCGATGTCGTAGCGGTAGGCGGTCATCGTGCAGAGGAGTTCGCTGATGACGTAGGCGAACGGGGCGTTGGGATGGAACGCGAGGTGGCGCGGGCCGGAGCCGGGAGGAAGCTTGACCGGGGCCTCGGTAAGCGGCGCGAGTTTGGCGTGCGCGGGGTCGAGGCGGTAGGCGACGACTTGGTCGATGCCGAGATCGGGGACGTAGGCGAAGCGGTTGTCGGGCGAGATGACGACGGCGTGGGCGTGGGGGGCGTTTTGGCGCGCGCGATTTGCGCTGGAGCCGGTGTGGAGGATGATCGAGACGACGGGGCCGAGGCGACCGTCGGGTTGCAGGGCGACCGAGGAAACGCCGCCGCCGCCGTAATTGGCGACGAGGAGGGCGCGTCCGGTGGCGTCGACGGCGAGATGGCAGGAGCCCGAGCTGCCGGTGTCTTGCTCGTTAAGCAGGGTGAGCGCGCCGGTGGCGGGATCGAGGGCGTAGGCGGCGAGGCCTTTGCCGGGGGTGCGTCGCGAGTCGGCGCTCTCGTCGAGGGCGTAGAGGAAGCGGCCGTCGGGATGGAGGGCGAGCCAAGCGGGGTCTTTGGCGGGCG
>JBDNFZ010000749.1:0-3625 GCA_041689555.1 Opitutaceae bacterium
AGCGCACAGACTGCAACCGCTCCGGTCCCCGCTCCGGCGGCTCCCAGCGTCTCGGTCACCGTGACGCCGGCGGTTGTCTCGCAATATATGTTCCGCGGCCAGCGCCTCGGCGGTCCATCCTTCCAGCCGACCGTTGAGCTGGGCTACGGCAACTGGGTCGGCGGCCTTTGGAGCAACTTCCCGATCAAGGACAAGGTCCCCGGCACCTCCGATCCGGAGTTCGATTTTTACGGGTCTTACACGGCTACGGTTTCCGACGCGGTGAGCGTGGTTCCCGGTTTCACGGCCTATGTCTATCCAAACGCAAAGGCGAAGGACGGATTCTACAAGTTCACCTTCGAGCCCAGCTTGGCGGTCAACTACACCACCTCCGGGATCAAGTTCACGCCGAAGATTTTCTACGACTTCGTCTTGGACGGTCCGACCTTCGAAATCGCCGCAGCCTATGCCCTGCCCCTCAAGGAGCTCGGCACCGAGCTCGGGTTCTCGGCCGCCTACGGCACCTACCTCTTGAACGATTTCGCCAAGGATTCTTCGCCCCGCACGAAGGCCTGGGGTGATTACTGGTCCGTCGGCGTCGCCGCTCCGTTCCAGCTCACCAAGGAGTCCAAGATCTCGGTCGGTTTCGCTTACACGAAGGGCGACAGCGCTTTCACCAAGGCCGGCAGCGCACCGAAGTCCGTCAACTCCGCGGCCGTCGGTCGCGGCGTGGTCACGCTCAGCTATTCCTACGCGTTCTAATCCGCAGCGGAGATCTCGGATCTATCGCTTCAGCCCGCGCCGGTCCGGCGCGGGCTTTTTTGTGCAACGAAACGATGGCCGGGGAAATTCCGTCTCGATTCTTTGGCCGACGCTTTCGATACTTTGCGTCCTATGAAAGTCGGCGTCGTCGGTGCGTCCGGTTATTCGGGCGAAGTCTTGGTCAAGCTGCTGCTGGGTCATCCGCGCGTGGAGCTGGCGGCGGTGACCTCGCGCACGCACGCGGGCAAGGCGCTCGCGGCGGTGATCCCCGGTTTGCGGGGCATCGACCGGGGATTGCGTTTTGTCGATTCCGACGCGGCGCAGCTGGCGGCGGGTGACATCGGGCTTTTTTTTCTGGCGCTCCCCCACGGCACGGCCGCGATCTACGCCCGGGCGCTCGTCGCCGCCGGCAAGCGCGTGATCGATCTCAGCGCCGATTTTCGCATCGCCGATCTCGCGGTCTACCGAAACTACTACGGAGAGCACCACGCGCCGGAACTGCTGCCTGCCGCCCGTTTTGTCCTGCCGGAGATCACCGCGCCGGCATGGAAATCCGAGGCCAAGTTGATTGCCGCACCCGGTTGCTATCCCACCGGCGTTTTGCTTCCGCTCGTGCCGTTGCTGCGGGCGGGGCTCGTCACCCGCGAACACATCGTGGTGAATTCGTTCAGCGGCGTGAGCGGGGCCGGAAAAAAGGTCGAAGAGGCGTTTCTCTATTGCGAACGTGCGGAGAGCGCCAAGGCCTACGGTCTCACCAAGCACCGTCATCTCGCCGAGATCGAGGAACAACTCGCCTTGGCCGTCGGTGCGCCGGTGGTCATACAGTTCAATCCCCATCTGGCTCCGATGCGTCGGGGGATTGCGACGACGATCACCGTGCCCGCGACGAAGGGGGCCACGATCGAAGCGCTCTACGCGACTTGGCGGACGGCCTACGGGACCGCGCCGTTTGTGCAGTTGCTGGCCAGCGGCGAAACGCCGGACACGGCCCATGTGGTCGGCACCAACCGGATCGATCTCTCGGCCGTGCATGACCCGCGCACGGGTAATTTTGTGCTCACGTCGGCCGAGGACAACTTGATGAAAGGCGCCAGCGGCCAGGCGGTGCAGATCATGAATCTTTGGTGCGGCTTCGGTGAAACCGCAGGTTTGCTCTGACGGCCGATCCGCTCAGCTGCGGTAGTCGGCGTTTTCGCTCACGTATTCGTGGGTGAGGTCGCCGCCGAATACGGTGGCCTCGGCGGTGCCGTTGCCGATTTCCACCTCGATCTCCACGCAACGTTCGTGCGGAGGATAATCGACGGCGGCGGTGAACACGCCGTCTTTGGGCGGTGCGCTCGCGTAGAGTTCGGCCGCGCGGAGATGCGCGACGAGCATGGATTCTTTCTCGGGATTCAGTTGAAACACTCCGTTTGAAAAAATTTCGATTCCGCCCAAGCGCAGACGTAGGCGCGACAGGTCGGTCTCCGGCGCATGGGCCCCGATGTATTTTCCGATGGCTTGCACGAGCCGGCCGACGTTGGGATCGTTACCCGCCACCGCGCATTTGAAGAGCGGGGCGTTGACGATCGCCTTCCCGATGGCGCGGGCCAGCGCGGGCGTGGCGGCGGCGCTCACGACAACGCGCATCACGTGGCGCACGCCCTCGCCGTTGCGCACGACGTCCTCGGCGAGGTCGCGGCAGACTTGGGTGAGTGCGGTCTCGAAGGCCGCGAGGTCCGGACAGGGAACGCGACCGGAGGAAACCAGCGCGACGGTGTCCGAGGTGCTGGTGTCGCTGTCGACGCTGATGGTGTTGAAGCTCGCATCGACGGCGCGCGTGAGTGCGGCGCGCAATTCCGCGCGCGGCACGGCGAGATCGGTCAGCACGTAGACGAGCATCGTCGCCATGTTGGGCTCTATCATTCCGGCGCCCTTGGCGATGCCCACGATACTGCCGTCGCCAACGTCGGCGCGGCGCACTTTCGGGTAGAGATCGGTGGTTACGATACCTTCGGCGGCGGGCATGATGGATTCACCGGTGAGCGCGGCCTTCGCCTCCGGCAACGCCCGGGTGATTTCCGCGACAGGCAAACTCCAGCCGATGACGCCGGTCGAACTGGGCAGGACCTGCCCCGGCTTGATCGCGAGCAGCCGCGCGAGTTCCGCGCAGATCGTTTCGGAGGCCTCGACGCCGCCGGGCGCGCAAACATTCGAGACCTTGTTGTTCACGATGATCGCGCCGAGCGACGGCGCGTCCAACCGGCGCCGGCCGACGATGATGGGTGCTCCGGGCAGCGCGTTGCGGGTAAACATGGCCGCGAAATCGGGTGTCGGCCGGTCGAGGGCGATGAGGGTGAGCGTCATCTTCGCGGGCTTCGGCGCCTCGCGGGGCATGAACTCGAAGCGCGCGGTGCCAACGCGAAATCCGGCGGGCAACGCGGCTTGGCGCGCGAGCCACGAGCGGTGTTCGGCGCGGCTGGAAAAGTTGAGGGCGGTGCTGGCCACGGGGGAGAACTGGGCGCGAGTCGGCGCGGAGTGAAGCCGAATTTTTCGGGCGCGGCGCCGGGTTAAATTACTTTCCGCCCTGCGAATGTGATGGAACTAAGCCCGCAGAGTGCGCTAGTAGTTTTTCTCCGATTAAAAACGTGCACGCGCCCACCGCTCTTTTTCGTTCTCCCTCCGCTCCGGGCAGCGCGTCTTAATTTTCATGAATGTAAATGTTGCCGAACTGACCGCCAAGGCGAAGGTCCTGCTCGAGGCCTTGCCCTATATCCAAGATTTCCGGGGCTCGACCTTCGTCGTGAAATACGGCGGTAGCTTCATGGACGACCCGGACCCCGTCGCCCGCACGCGCGTGGCCTACGACATCGCGTTCCTTGCGGCGGTCGGCATCAACGTCGTG
>JBDNFZ010000750.1:0-2624 GCA_041689555.1 Opitutaceae bacterium
CTGCGGGACGCGGTCGTCATCCAGGTCGAACCGCCGCTGTCGGCCGCCGCCGATATCGTCCAACGCGCGATCGAGGTCGATGCGCCGCAGCGGACCCAACTCCTGAGGCATCTGGTGGAGACCGACGGCTGGACGCGCGTGTTGGTCTTCGTCGCGACGAAGTATGCGACCGAACACGTGGCTGACAAATTGCTCCGCGCCGGGCTCGAGGCCGCGCCCCTGCACGGCGAACTCAGCCAGCGCGCGCGCACGGCGGCGTTGGCCGATTTCAAGGCCGGGACGGTGCGGGTTCTCGTGGCGACGGACCTGGCCGCGCGCGGACTCGACGTCGTGGATTTGCCCGCGGTGGTGAACTACGATCTGCCGCGTTCCGCCGTGGACTACGTGCATCGCATCGGACGGACGGGCCGGGCGGGGGCGCTTGGCGTGGCGGTGAGCTTCATCAGCGCGGAGACGCACGCGCACTTTCAACTGATCGAAAAACGCAATGTCGTGAAACTCACCCGCGAGCAGATCGAGGGCTTCGCGCCGAGCGAGACCGTCGTGCCGATGGTCGCGAGCGCCGGCACGGGCGGGGTGAAGGGCAAGCGCAAGAGCAAGAAAGACAAACTGCGCGAGGCGGCCGGGCAGACTGTGCCGGCGGCCGCAACTTCTTCGGAGCCGGCCGCCGCGTTCAAGCCCGAGCGATTGGCGGAACCGGCGGAGTTTTTCCCCTGGTCACGGCGCGTGATGATCGGCCGCCGGCTGCGTTGAGCCTCAAGGCTCGCGCGGCGCGGCCTAAACAGGTTTGCCGTGGAAGCAGAGCGGGCAGGATTTGTCGGCGACGTAGTGGGGATGCTGCTGCTCGGCGACGCTCACGGGCATCTGGCAGTTGAAGCACATCACGGTCTTCGTCTCCTGAAGTTGCGCATCCACTCCGACGCGGCGGTCGAAAACGAAGCATTCGCCTTCAAAGTGCGCGCCGCCGCATTCCTCGAAATACTTCAAAATCCCGCCGTCGAGCTGGTGCACGTTGCGGAAGCCCTCGCGTTCCATAAACGGACCGGCCTTCTCGCAGCGGATTCCGCCGGTGCAAAACATCACGATGGGCCGGTCCTTAAGCTCCGCTGGCAGCCGCGCCACCGCCCGGGGAAAGTCGCGAAAATGCCCGATGCCGGCCGGCACGGCCCCGGCGAACGTCCCCATGCGAATCTCGAAGTCGTTGCGGGCGTCGAGCAAGGTGACCGGCCGGCCCTCGTCGAGCCACTGCTTGAGGGTGCGGGCGGACAACTTGGGCGTGGGCCGAAGCGCCGGATTGATCCCCTCGACGCCAAAGGCGATGATCTCCTTTTTGATTTTCACGAGCATCCGGTTAAACGGCTGCTCTGCGCTCAGGCTCTCCTTTGGGGTCAAATCTTCAAGTCCCGGGACCCGGTGCAGCGCGGCGAGCAGCGCGTCGATTCCCGTGCGTGAACCGGCGACAAACAGATTGATCCCCTCGACGCTGAGCAAGATCGTGCCCTTCAGGGCTTGGGCCCGGGCGAGGGCGAGTAACTCCGCCCGCTACTCAGGGAGCGCGTCTAGCGAGACGAACTTGTAGACCGCGATGTTGATGAAGGCTGGCATGATGAATTCGGAGGGTGGTCGTAAACGAATCCGCCGCGAAGACACAGGGAAAATTTGTCCGAGGTTCGTCGTGGCATCCGGCGGGGAATGCGCCATGGTCGCCGGACCACGCATGAAACCACAGATTCTCCTCGCCGAAGTGACCACCGCCGAAGGTGCCCGGCTCACCCTCCATTCGCACGACGGCCGCTTCAGCATCCGCGTCAACGGCAAGGAACTCATGAACTCCGCCGCGACGGCTTCCGAGATCGCGCTCGGCGAGATGGCGACGGCGGAGATTCGGCGCGCGATGCCGGCGCGGATTCTGATCGGCGGACTCGGGCTCGGATTCACATTGCAGGGCGTGTTGAGCCGGGTGGGGGCCCACGCCACGGTGCATGTGGCCGAATTGATTCCGGCGGTCGTGACGTGGAACCGGACCCACTTGCTCGGCTTGAACGGCGGGTTGTTGGCCGACCCGCGCGTCAAGGTCCTCGCCGAGGATGTGCGCTCGATCATCGCGCGCTCTGCGGCCCAACCCTATGACGCCATTCTGCTCGATATCGACAACGGTCCCTCGGCGATGGTGCAGTCGGGCAACGCCAAGGTCTACGATCTGCGCGGGATCCAACGCATCGCCCAAGCCTTGAAGCCGGGCGGGCGCGTGGCGATCTGGTCTTCGGGGGCCGACAAGGCTTTCGAGAGCCGGCTGGCGAACAGCGGCTTCAAGGTTCAACCGACACCGGTCAAGAAGCACGCCACCGCGAAGAGCACGACCTACATGATCTACGTCGCGGACAAGATCGTGCCGCCCGCCACAGCGGCGGCGGACGGCGAGAGCGGCGCGCCGGTCGCCTAAGCAGGCCCCGGGGCGAGCCGAGGCGGGTCAGGGGAGCTCTGACGGATGTTCCTGTTCACGCCGAGCGGGATTTCGCGAGTGGGTGCGGCGTTCATTTGGGAGGAAAAACGCGGCCTTGGCGGGGGTGGGCGAGGCGCCGTTTCACGGGCTTTTTTAGGGACAACTTGGGCGCGGGCAGCGC
>JBDNFZ010000751.1:0-3969 GCA_041689555.1 Opitutaceae bacterium
CAAGAAAGGAGAGAATGCTCATAGTTTTTTTGCAGAATCCGCGCCAACAGGTTTCGCCACCCCGGACGGCGGTTCGTCGAAGATCAGGCAATCCGGTGTCCATGCCGGCGTGCAAGTCACGATGAGTCGCAGTGCCGCTTTGGATTCTTTCCGCACGCTGTGCCGCTCACCGGGTCGGAATGCCACCGCGTCGCCGACGCCGATTTTTTGCTCGACGCCGTCGATGATCATGACGCCCTCCCCGCCGGTAACGGAATAGATTTCCTCCATGACTTTCTGATAATGCGGTTTCACCACGACGCCCGCCGGGATCATGATATCAGCGATACTCAGCTCCCGCGCACGCGAGTTACTCGGGCTCGCAATCTCGCGCGCGACCGCCTTGTCGTCGGCCTCTAACCAAGGCTGCTTTTCGATCTGCACGACATCGAGCCCGCGCGTTGGAGCGGGGGCCGGGGTCTGCGCGGATACTCTCGTCAGCGCGGTCATGGCGAGCGCCACGAAGGCGTAGCCGGAACGATCAAAGCAGAGAAAATCCTCGGCGCACAACCGGCACGCTCAGTGCCAAGGCCCCGGGCGCGCCGGCCTCAAAACTTCCACTCCACCCCGCCAAAGGCGCCGAAGCCGAGCGCCGGATAGCCGTTCACTTGCTCGTGGTTCTCGTCGAGGAGGTTTTCGAGGCGAACTTTGATCGTGAGCCGCCGGTTCACCTGCCATGCCGCGTAAAGGCGAGCGACGGTGTAGTCCTCCTGGTCGATCTGCGCGAAGGTGCGTGCATTCACATCGCGCCGATTCGCCGCGAAGGTCACGCCCCCGCCGCCGCTGACGCCCCCGCCGAAGTCATGCCACGCATCCACATTGCCGCTCTGGCGCGGACGGCGCAGCAGACGCACGTTCGTCGTTTGGTTGAGTGCTTCAAGATAAGTAAAGCTCGCGCGCACCTCGACCGCGCCGGGCAGGGTCGTCTTCGCGGAGAGTTCGGCGCCGCGCGTGCGGGCTTTCTGGATGTTTTCCACGCTCCGAAAATTCGATGTGCTCGCGATCAGATCGGTAAAATCCGTCTCGAACCACGTCGCGCTCAAGGTGTCGCGCTGCACGGGCAAATAGTAGTCGACGCCCGCATCCCAGCCGCGCGCCTTCTCGGGCCGGAGATTGGGATTTCCGGTGTAGAACGCGCTCTGACCGTAAAGATCTAAAAAGCTCGGCGAGCGAAACGCCGTGCCATAACTCGCGCGGAGCTTTACCGTCTTCGGCACGACCAACCAAGCCGCCGTCGCCCGGCCCGTCGTCGCGCGACCGAACGTATCAAAGTCGTCGCTGCGCAATCCGCCGGTGAGATAGACGGTGTCGCTCGGCGATAATTCGTCCTGGGCGAAGACCGCGAACAGCGCCTGCTTTTTATTGATGTTCCCGAAGCCGGTGTTGCGCGTGTGGTTGGCCTCGGCGGTGAAACCGGCGGTCACTTTGTGGCGCTCGATGCCGGTGTAGGTCGTCTGCGCGTCAAGCACGGCGCGGCGGTTTTTCACGACGGTGAAGGCCGTCGCCCGGCCCACGCGCGGGCTCTCCGCGACAAAGCGGCGATCCTGCCCGCCGAGCACGGTGCGCGCCGTCCAATTGTCGGCCAGCTTCACATCGGCAAACGCCGTGAGCAGCACGTTGTCCTCCCGCGTGGTGTTGTCGGGATCGTTGGTGAAGCGGTCGCCCGGGTCGCCATAGACCCCGTGAAACCAGCGGGCCGTGCCGCCGATGCTCACGCGCCCGTTGAGCGTGCGGTCGAGGCGCAGCGTCGTCGTCGCGGAATCAAAGGCATTGTTGGCCCGGTCGTTGTCCGTGTGACCGCCGGCCGATGCGAAATTATAGCTCGTCGCACCCACCGCGCCTTGCGCCGCGACCGAACCCTGCATCGTGCCGAAGCTCCCGGCCTCGGCCGAGACGCGCGCACTCGGCGCGCCCGTGCCCCGCTGCGCGCGCAACGAGATCACGCCGCCCACCGCCTCGCCGCCGTAGAGCGTGCTCTGCGGCCCGTGAGCGATTTCGAGGCTGTCGCACGCGCTCACGCACGCACCGCCGAGGAAAACCTGATAGTCGGTATTCGGGTCGTTGAGGCGGATGCCGTCGACGAGAAAGAGCGTCTGGTTGGAGTTCGCCCCGCGCATGAAGAGCGAGGACAAAGCGCCGTTGGCGCCCGTCGCGAAGATCGGCGCACCCGCCAGTCCACCGAGCGCCTCTCTCAACGAGGTTTGCTGGCGCCGCGCGAGGTCGGCCGCCGTGATTTGGTCAACGACCGTGCCGAGGGTGTTCGGAGCCGCCGGTGTGCGCGTGCCGGTCGTGATGAACGGCTCGAGCTGGGCCGGCGTGATCTGCGCGCGGATCTTCGCGGGCACGATGAACGAAAGCGCGGCGAGAGCCGCGAACGCGGAGAGCGCCGGGAATACGAATCTGCTCCGGCGCGGGTTCCGCGTCGGTTGTTTGGAATGAGTCATGGGTGTCTGCTTCCTAACCGGGCAAGAGCAGGCGCACCCCGCCGGCTTTCTTTGGGAAAACCGACGCGGCCGTGACCACTCTCACGCTTCATTTTGCGATGAAGATTTCGCGAACCACCGCGCGCAATCGCGGCGGACGCGTGAGCTTTCCCGGATCAGATATTCGGACTCCGCATGTGTTGTCGCGACGCCGAGCAAGCCTTTCGGCCCGCCCGACGGGACTGTTCCTCCCCCCTCGCCTTCACCGGGCTGAGCGGCCCGATTGACTTTGCCCGGAGCCGCCTGACGGACGGCCCGGTGTGGGTTTGTGATGCGATACCGCAGCGCAACTGCGGCCGGTTTTAACGGCCTTCCCTGTTTCCAAGAAATTTCAAAAGAACGTCAGGCTCGCGCAGCCTCACCACGTCATCTCAATAGGCAAGCCCCAAACATATCAACGCATAGCGATGCGTCGATATGTAGCCTTGCCAATCAATCTTCGCCTTCTACGTTGAATGAACATGTCAAAGCCCTCGCCCATCATGACCGAAGCCGAGATCGCCCTGCGCCGCACCCTCGCCGAGCGCATGGTCATCCTCGACGGCGCGATGGGCACGACCATCCGCAGCTACAACATCACCGAGCAGCAGGCCCGCGGCGAACGGTTCAAGGACGCCCCCAAGGATCTCCAAAACAACGGCGACATCTACTCGCTCACTTGCCCGAACCAGATCAGCGACATCCACCGCCGCTTCCTCGATGCGGGCTCCGACATCATCGAGACCAACACCTTTTCCGCGACCGCGATCGGTCAGAGCGAGTTTTTCATCGAGGACCCGCGCGAGAAAGGCGGCCGCAAAACACCCGCGTTTTACCAAGAGGTCATCGAGAACCAGTTCCTCCAAGAACTCGCGCGCGACATCAACTTTCACTCCGCCCGCCAGTGCCGCATCTGCGCCGACCGCGCCGCGGAAAAAACCGGCCGCCGCCGCTACGTCGCCGGCGCCGTCGGACCGCTGACAGTTTCGCTCTCGAATTCACCCGATGCCGACGACGCCGGTTTCCGCGTCGTAACCTTCGACCAGTGCAAGGCCGACTACCGCCGCCAAGTGCGCTCGCTCATCGCCGGCGGCGTGGATCTCCTCCTCGTCGAGACGATCTTCGACGCGCTCAACGCCAAGGCCGCGCTCGTCGCCATCGAGGAAGTTTTTGCCGAGGATCGCATCAAGCTTCCGCTCATGATTTACGCCGCCGTCGGCCTCGGCGGCGCGACGATGATCTCCGCGCAGACTGTCGGCGCATTTTGGAACGCCGTGCGTAACCACAACCCGCTCTCCGTCGGCCTCAACTGCTCCATCGGTCCCGATCTCATGCGGCCGTTCCTCGCGGAACTCTCCGGCAAGGCCGACACCTTCGTCTCCTGTTACCCCAACGCAGGTCTGCCCAATCCGCTCACACCGACCGGCTTTGATCTCCTGCCGGAAGATATGGCGCGCTACATGAGCGA
>JBDNFZ010000752.1:0-10109 GCA_041689555.1 Opitutaceae bacterium
AACCCTCGGCATCCTTGGTGGCGGGCAGCTCGGGCGGATGCTCGCGCAGGCGGCGCAGACACTCGGTTATCGCGTTCATGTTTACGAACCGCAGGCGCACTGCCCGGCGGGGGCGGTGGCGAATCGCGAGACCAACGCGGGTTACGACGACCTCGGGGCGTTGCAGGCGTTTGGGCGCGGCGTCGATGTGGTCACGTATGAGTTTGAAAACATTCCGGCGGCACCGCTGGCCGCGCTCGCCGCGCTGGTGCCGCTGCATCCGCGCGCGGAGGTGTTGCACACGACGCAGAACCGCCAGCGCGAGAAGGCGTGGCTGCGCGCGAACGAGTTTCCCCACGTCGCCTACGCCGAGGCGCTCGACGGCGACATCGCGCCGGCGGTCGCGCAGGTGGGCTTGCCGTGCGTCGTGAAGACCGCGGACTTCGGCTACGATGGCAAAGGGCAGATGAAACTCGCGACGCCGGCCGATTTGGAAAAGGCCGCGGCGATCTTTCGCGGGCGGCGTTGCGTGGTGGAGGCGTGGTGCGAGTTCACGTGCGAGCTCTCCGTGATCGTGGCGCGGAGCACGACGGGGGAGACGCGGGCGTTTCCGGTCGCGGAGAACATCCACACGCACCACATCCTCGATTTTTCGATCGTGCCGGCGCGGGTGGCGCCGGAGATCGCGCGCGCGGCGGAAGCGTTGGCGGCGGGCATCGCGGAGAAACTCGACGTGGTCGGGCTGCTGGCGGTGGAGTTGTTTTTGACGACGCGGGGCGAACTCCTCGTCAACGAGCTCGCGCCGCGCCCGCACAACAGCGGACACTGGTCGCTCGACGGCTGCGAGACCAGCCAGTTTGAGCAGCACGTGCGCGCGGTGTGCGGGCTGCCGCTTGGCGGCGTCGCGGTGCGCGAGCCCACGGTCATGGTGAATATCTTGGGCGACGCGTGGCGCGCGCCGGGCGGGCTGGGCGCGCCGGGCGAGGGGCACGGGGCGAAGGGCGATGGGGTCACGCGCGAGCCGAACTGGTCCGCGATCCTCGCGGAGCCGCGCGCCAAGCTGCATCTCTACGGAAAAACCGAGCCGCGCTCCGGGCGGAAGATGGGGCACTTCACGGTGCGCGCCGCAGACGTCGAGATAGCACTGGCGCGGGCACGGGAGTTGCGGGCGCTGCTGTAGTCGGAACGTCGCCCCCGGAGGTGGAGCGCGTTGACCCCAACGCGCTGGTCCGGGCGCGGGGAGCGCCGAAGCGCCTTGCGGTCAAGTCGCTCCACCTTCGAACCGCAGACCCTTCGCCTGCGTTGTTGGCGGTGGAGTTCGCTGCGACCGCATGAGTCGGGTTGACGGGCCGATCAACGCGCGGCTACGGCGCGCCGCGGGCGGGAGATTTTTCCCACGCGGCGATGTCGTCGGGTGTGTCGAAATCGAACTCGAGCGCGGGCAGCTCGACGGCGGCCACACGCGCGGGATCGGTGCTAAGGAGATCGCGCGCGCCGGCCTCTCCGGTCAGGTGCGTGAGGGTTTCAAAGTGTTCGCGGGTGAAGAGCGCCGGGGCCGCGCAGCGACCGTGGTAACGGGCGGCGGCGATGGTGCGGCCGGTGTGACGTTGGGCGGCGATGAGTCGGGCGATCACTTCGGCCGAGAACGCGGGTTGATCGCAGAGCGCGACCAGCACGCCCTCAAGGTTGCGGGAAAACTGGCGCACGGTCGTCACGCCGGCGCGGATCGACGCGGCCATGCCCTCAGACCAGTCGGGCGTATCGACGACGAGCACCGGCAACCGCGCGAGCACGGGGCGGATTTTTTCGACATGGGCGCCGAGGACGACGACTACGGGCCAGACGCCGGCGGCGAGCGCGGCCTCGGCGGCGCGCACGACGAGCGGGCGACCGTCGAGCAGGAGCAGTTGCTTCGGCGAACCCATCCGCGTCGAGGCTCCGGCCGCGAGAATCACGGCGCCGAAGTGCGCCCCCCGCGTAGCTGCCCGTTCGATAGCGAGGCTCATGCCAGGAAAAAGTCCGCCGGGAAAGTGTCACGTAATACGTGACACTTCCTTTGGGCATCGCGGGTGGCTTCGCAGGAGAGTGTCACGTAATACGTGACACTCGGCTCCGGCCGGTTGGGGCGCAATTGCGGGCGGGCGGCGCGACGGGAGCGGGCGGAGGCGGGAGGAAAGCGGGGGCTCATGAAGCGTGGATCGGGCGGGTGCGGGTGCGGAGAGGGCGGGCGTCGCGGCCGGTGAGGGCGGCTTGCATCTCGGCCAACATGCTGAGGGCGACGGCGGCGGGGTGATCGCCGCCGAGGTCGAGGCCGACGGGGGCGTGGAGCCGGGCGAGTTGATCCGGGTTGGCCGAAAAACCGTCGCGGGCGAGGTCGGCGAGGATGCGCTCGGCGCGTTGCCGGGGGCCGAGCAGGCCGAGGTAGGCGAGGTCGAGCGGGAGCAGGGCACGGAGCAACGGGACGTCGTGGACGTAATGGTGGGTCATCACCACGGCGAGGGCGCCGGGTTCGGGCGCGACGCGGGCGGCGAGCTCGGCGGCGGGCGCGACCACGAGGCGCGCAGCGGGAAAGCGCGCGGCGGTGGCAAAGGCGGCGCGGGGATCAGCGATGGTGACAGCCCAGCCGAGGGGGTGGGCGAGTTGCGCGAGGGGTTGGGCGTCGTCGCCGGCGCCGAAGATGAGGAGCGCAGGAGGCGACATGATGGTTTCGTGAAAAACCGTGGTCGCAGGGGAGGGCGGGGGAAGTTCGGTGGCGAGGCGGGTGCCGAGTGGCGTGACCCCGCTCGGGCTGCGCCAGACGACGGCGAGCGGGGTGGGGCGGCGGGCGGCGAGGTTTTTGGCGAGGGCGTCGACCCACGCCGGAGCAGGGGAGGGAATCGATTCCAAGAGCACTTCGACGACTCCGTGGCAACCGAGGCCGACGCCCCAGACGAGGTCGTTTTCCGAGGAGGTGTCGTAGGTGACGAGTTCGGCGCGGCCGGTGGCGGCGACGGTCTGGGCGCGGGCGAGGACGTCTTCTTCAAGGCAGCCGCCGCTGATGGAGCCGATCCGTTGCCCGCCGGTGGTGACGAGCAAGCGCGCGCCGGGGCGGCGGTAGGAAGAGCCGGCGACGGCGACGAGGGTGGCGAGGACGGCCGGTTTGCGGCCGGGGGTGGCCAAGTGCTGGAGGATGGTGGCCAGCTCGGTCATATTAAAGGAGGCAGCCGAGGGTGCTTTAGGGGGATTTGGTGGGAACGGTAACGGGCGTGCCGACTTTGACGCGGCCCGCAGGGGTATTCATGTTGTGGGCGAGGAAGGCTTCGACGCGACGGTAGAATTCGAGGCGGTTCTCGATTTTGCGGAAGCCGTGGCCCTCGTTTTCGGCGACCATGATTTCGTAGGGTTTGTTGTGCTGCTTGAGGCGGGATTCGAGTTTGAGCCATTGGTCGAAGCGGACGCGGGGGTCGTTCTTGCCGTAGGCGGCGAAGAGGGGCGCGCGGATGTTGGGAATGTGTTCGACGGGATTGGTGGCGCGGATGAGGGCGGCATCTTTGACGGGATCGAGATTGCGGATGGCGTTGCCTTCGCGGAAGACGCGGGGGCCGGAGTCGTTGCGGGAGCCGTTGCGGTCCTCGATGTCGGAGACGCCGATGTAGTTGACGCCGCAGCAATAGAGCTCGGGCGTGAACGTGAGGCCGGCGAGGACCGCGTAGCCACCGTAGCTGGCGCCGTAGATGCCGACGCGGGCGGGATCGGCGAGGCCTTGTTCGATGCACCATTTCACGCCGTCGGTGAGGTCGTGTTGCATCTGGCGGCCGTAGCCCTTGTAGCCGCCGAGTTGGAAGTTGAGGCCGTAGCCGCCGCTGCCGCGGTAGTTGATCTGGAGGACGGCGTAGCCGCGGTTGGCGAAGAACTGGACGTCGGGGCTGTAGGCCCAGGAGTCGCGCGGGCCGTAGGGGCCGCCGTGGGGGACGACGAGCATGGGCATGTTCTTGGGCTCGCGGCCGGCGGGAAGGGTGAGGTAGCCGGGGATTTCCCAGCCGTCGCGGGCTTGGAAGCGGATGGGACGCATCGCGCTCATTTGTTTCGGGTCGATGGCTTTCCGGGTGCGGCCGATTTCTGAGAGTTCCTGTTTGGCGGCGTCGTAGAGATAATAGGTGCCGGGATCGCGGTCGCTGGCGGCGCGGACGACCATGAGGTTGCCGTCGCTGGTGGCGCTCGCGATGGAGTTGACGGTATCCGGGAGGACGCGGTCGATATCGGCGGCGAGTTTGCCGAGCTTGGGATCGAGCCATTTCACCTCGGGATATTCGTCTTCGAAGGATACGCCGCCGAGTTCACCGGCGGAGTTGAAGATGAGGCCGTCGAGGGCGGAGCGGGAGGAAAGGCCGCCGCGACGGTAGTTGGCGAGGCGGTTGCCAAGCTCGACGCGGGGGTGGGTGAAGAGCACGGGACCCCAGGCACCGGTCTCGGGATCGAGGGTGCGGAGGGCGGACTTGTCGTGCTCGATGAAAGTTTTCACGTAGAGCGTGCGGTTGTCTTTGGCGAAGACGCTGGGGCGCCAGTGCGGCTCGATGGGGGCGGCTTCTTCGAGGAAAAGGGAGGTCTCCTTGGAAAACTCGCCGATGGTGCGCCACTCGCTGGTGGCAGTGGAGCGGTATTTGACGCGAATGGGCTCCTCGAAATCGGTGCAGATGGCGACGCGGACGACGCCGTTGCCGTCGGCGATCCAAGCGCGGGCGCCGATGTAGTTGCGCTCCTCGACGGTTTCCTTGCCGTTGCGGATATTGACTTTGATGATATCACCGAGGAAGGAGTTGCCGCGAATGCGATTCATGAGGATGTGGTCGGGATCCTTCGGGAGCGTGCTCACGAGATTTTTGGGCAGATCGCGCTCGCTGTTGGGAATTCCGGCTTGACCGGCGCCATCGGCGGTGGCCTCGACGCTTTCGAGTTTGTTAATGACGAGGAGGTTTCCGCCGTCGGGATCGCAGGCGAACATACCGTATTGTTCACGCCCGCCCCACTGCTGGGCGAAAAGGATGCGATCTTTTTTCACCCACTGGTAGGCCGTGACGCTCTCCTCTTTCATATTGGTCAGCCAGCGGACCTGCTTGGTCTCGCGGTCCATAATCGCGAGGTTGGTGCGCTGGTTCTTCGGCGCGAGCCAAGTGAGGTATCGGCCGGTGGGAGAGAGGCTGACTGAAGCCATATCGGCCTCGGCGAAGAGCGTTTCCACGGGGATGAGCGGGGGCGGCGCGGAGCGGAGCGAGGCCAGAGTCAGGAGCAGGGTGAGGAGGCGAAGAAGGCGGGCGTTCATAGGCAATTTTCGCTGCAATCAGCCGTTTTCGCATCGGGAGTCAACTTCGCGCGTTTTGATGTGAGGTTCGTTACGAGCTTAAAAATTTACGTTGCCAAATTATGACACGCAACCCACGGTTGAGGAGTTCATTTAACTGAGCGGTGTCACAACTGCTGCTCCGGCATACCCCCCAACCCAACATAACTGCTATGAATACATCGCTGACCGCAGCCGCGCTCGCGGCCCTGCGTCTCACGGCGGCGTCTATCTTCGTTTCCGGCCTGATGGCCGCGCAAGCGAACGTGACGCCTCCCGTGGAGACTACCACCACGGATACTAATGCCCCAGTTAAGCTCGAAAAATTCGAGGTTACCGGGTCCAACATCAAACGAGTCGATCTCGAGGGGCCTTCGCCCATCAAGGTCATCACCCGGCAGGAAATTGACGCCACCGGCCGCACCAACCTCACCGATTTGCTCCGTGAGTTGCCCGAGGCCGGCGCGATCGGCATCAATGAAGGCGGCACCATCACCTCCGTTCGTGGTTCCACCGCTCTCGACCTCCGTGGTCTCGGGGCGAACAACACCCTCGTCATCGTGAACGGCCGTCGTGTCGCCCCCACGGGCAACAACTCGGGCGGCACGGTGTTCGTAGACCTCAATCGTTTCCCGATCTCGATGGTCGAGCGCATCGAAGTCCTCAAGGACGGTGCGTCCGCCATCTACGGCGCCGACGCCACTTCGGGCGTTGTAAATATTATCCTGCGCAAAGATTACACCGGCGCAGAGGTTAACCTCAGTTATGGCAACTCGTTCAATACGGATGTGGCCGAGAAGAGCTACTCGTTCTTCGGCGGCGCCTCCAGCGGCAAGGCTAGCGCTACCGTCGGTATCTCGGTATTCGAGCGTGGCGCGCTCAAGGCTTCCGACACCTCGTTTGCGAAAACGGCAGACTTGACCACGCGGTTTGCCGCTCTTGGCGGAAACTATGTGGCGGATGCCGCCGCGGGCTACTTCGACTTGCGCTCTGGCACGGGTCCCCAAGCCCGCGTCAGTTTGTCCGGCTTCGCGGCTGGACAGGTCAACGGCGTCAATGGCGTCAACATCCCCGGCTTGGCCGCAGGCACGGTGATCACACGCCTGCCTGGCACCGGTGGTGCGGTTGCGGGCACCTTGTCCTCGGCGACCCCGAGCTTCACCAGCCCGTCGAGTGCCGGCACTGGTGGCACGTTCAACGCCGCTGCGGCCGCGACCTATGAAGCCCAACGCCTCTCGCCCGGTGGCAACCCTTCCAATCTCTACAATTTCCAAGAGTTTGTTTGGCTCAGCCCTGAGACCCTCCGCACCGGTATCAACACGACGTTTCGTTATGACGTGACGAAGAACACGAATCTCTACCTTGAAACCGCCTATCAGCAGAACAAGTCGCATATCGAGCTGGCGCCTTCGCCCATCTCGACCGCTGGCGACAACAACATCCTGCTCCCGAAGACCAATTACTGGAATCCCTTCGGCGTCGATCTGAATTTCAATTTCCGCCCGGTCGATATCGGGCCGCGCAAGGCTGATATCACCAATGACTCTTACCGCATGGTCGCCGGCGTTAAAGGCACGATCTTGGATCGTTGGAACTGGGATACTTACTACTCCTACGACAACGACAAGGTCGTTGACCAGACTTCCAATGCCATCTCTGAGAGCCGCCTCCGCGCGTCCCTTGCCAAGAGCACCCCCGACGCCCTGAATATCTTCGGCGGAGCCAACTACCGCAACCCCAATTCGACGCTCGATTCTTTCCGCGTGACGACCCAAAAGGGCGGTTATTCTACGCTCGATCTCTGGCACGGTCAGATCTCTGGCGACATCTTCGAGTTACCTACGGGTGCTCTTGGTGGCGCCATTTTGATCGAGACCCGCAAAGAGAAGTTTGGTGAGGCCAACGATGCGATCTCGACCACGCTCGACGACATCATCGGCCAGGTAAAACTCGCCAATTCGACCGACGCTCGACGCACGGTTGATTCTATCGCTATGGAGTTGACCGGCCCGCTCGTCAAGCCCGGCACCATCAAGTTCCTTCACACCCTCTCGCTCACCGCTGCCGGTCGCTTCGAGAAATTCAGCGAAGGCTATGACTCTGGCGTGAAGCCCTACTATGGCATCCGCTATCAGCCGTTCAAGTCGCTCGTGCTCCGTGCGACCTACAACGAAGCCTTCCGCGCTCCGACCTTGCCCCAGCTCTTCGGCGGCGTGCGTGAGTCCCTGCCGAGCGGCCTGTCTGACCTTCGTCGTCCGCAAGCCCTGACCGGCGACCCGTTTGACGGCGCTTCCACTCAGCGCCTCGTCCGCGCCGGTGGTAACCCGAACCTCACGCCTGAGCTCGCGAAGGGCCGGCAGTATGGCTTCGTCTACGAAGTGCCCTTCAAGGCGCTCCAAGGCCTTTCTTTCGGGAGTTCGTTCTTCCGCATCGAGCAAAAGAACCTCATCTCGTCGACCGGCACGGCCTTCATTCGTCAAAACGAAGTGGGCGGCGGCACGGCTGGCTTGATCACGCGTGCGCCCGGCACCGAGACTTATACCAACACTACCGCTGCTGCGATCAATGTGCTGAGCGGTCCCAACAATGCGACGACGGCAGTGGCTCCCGGCCAGACGGTCACGGTCCCCGGCCGCATCCTCTCCATTCTCGATGGCGTGCTCAATCTCGCCTTCCAGAAGATCGAGGGCTACGACTTCGAGGTAAACTACCGCAAGCGCACGACGGATTACGGTCAGTTCTCGCTCCGTAGCAGCGCGACCTACAATAAGTTTTACGGGTTCACTCGCACGACGGACCCCGTCAATCTCGCCGGTCGTGACGGTCGTCCCCGCGTGCGCACTCAAAGCAGCGTGCTCTGGTCCCGCAAGGAACACAGCGCCGGCCTCACCCACAACTTCGTCGGCCCTTATGGCGACTACGTGCGTGACGGTTACGAGATCGACTCGTATTACACGTTCAATGCCTTCTACGGCTGGGACATCCCGAGGGGTTTGATTCCGTTCGCGGAAAACGCCCGTCTGACGGTCGGTGTGGATAATGCCTTGGGTAAGGAGCCGAACCTCTACTACGCTTCGGTTGGCTACGATCAAAGCTTCGTTTCCCGTCCAGCGGGTCGTTTCTTCTACGTCTCGATACGCAAGACGTTCTAAAGCCTAGTAATCTGCGATTTATTTAGTTTTGAGGGCGGCCGAGCATCGGCCGCCCTTTTTTTTGCAACTTTGCGGGATTGGCCGACGTTTTCGAATCGATGAACACCTTCTTGCGGATGTCAGCCTTGGCGTTGGTTAGTGTCGGCCTGCTCATGGCGGCCGAGCCGGTTTCGCCCCCGCAGCTGCCGCTCGATGTTTTCTTCGGCGGCAACACCATCCGCCAACCGGCGCTGTCGCCTAATGGGCGTTACCTCGCTTGGCTCCAGCCGGCGAACAAACGGGACAACCTCGTCGTCTTGGATCGGCAACTGGGGAAGAAAACCCGGATCACCGACATGAAGGATGAGAACGTGGCCTCGTTCTTCTGAACAAACGCGGATCGGCTGGTATTTTTCCAGCAACATCAAGGTCAGGAATCGACCGGCATCTACGGGATCAACGCCGATGGCACCAAGGTCGCCGTGCTGCGCCAGCTTGATCGTCGGCGCGGCGACGTGGTCGAGAGCCAATCGGACCGTAGCTTTGGCCTGATCGACACCCTGCCCGAAGATCCACGGCATTTTCTGGTCGATATCGTTCGCGGAGCCTCGGGCTTGGGCGACCCGCACCTGCTCGATGTTTATACCGAAAAACTCAGCAAGGTGATGAACAATTTGGGCAAGATTCGCGATTGGATCACGGACCGGCGCGGCGTCATCCGCCTAGCGATCGCCAATGATGAAAAGGAGGAGTTCGCGACCGTTTTCTACCGCGCCGACGAACGTGCCGAGTGGGCCGAGATCGAGCGATTCCCGGTCGACGGGCCCTCGTGGATCCCGCTGGGCTTCGACGGAGACCACCGCACGCTCTTCGTCCGTTCCAACCGCGGACGCGATACCGAAGCAATCTATATCTATGATCCGGAGAATCGGAAGATACTGCGCGAAGTCTTTTCCGACCCGACCTATAACGCCGGCGGGATCATTTACTCCCGCCATCGCAAAAAGGTCATCGGTGTCACCTGCGAGAGAGAACAGCCCGAGGTCCATTGGCTCGATCCGGAAGATCGTCGGCTGGCCGCCGAGATCGATGCCGCGCTCCCGGGGGCCCGAAACACCATCACGAGCCGGACGGCCGACGAGTCGCTCTTGCTGATTCGCTCATCAAGCGACCGCGATCCGGGCACCTATTTTCTACTCGATACGAAAACTTTCAAACTTTCTCGTCTCGCGGCGGCAAGCGACCGCGTCGATCCCGCCCAAATGGCGCCGATGAAGCACATCGCATTTGCGGCCCGCGACGGGATGAAACTCCATGGTTATCTCACGCTTCCGGTTGGCCGTGAGCCGAAACGTCTCCCTCTGATTATCAATCCGCACGGCGGGCCCTACGGTGTGCGGGATAGCTGGGGGTTCAACCCGGAGATCCAGTTCTTGGCCAACCGCGGCTATGCCGTGCTCCAGGTCAACTTTCGCGGCTCCGGTGGCTATGGCCGCGTGTATCTCGAGGCAGGTTTCAAACAATGGGGCCTCACGATGCAGGATGACCTGACGGACGCTGTCCGCTGGGCGATTGCCGAGGGCATCGCCGATCCCGCCCGGGTCGCGATTTACGGCGCGAGTTACGGCGGCTATGCGGTGCTCGCCGGCCTGATGACGACGCCGGAGCTTTATGTTTGCGGT
>JBDNFZ010000753.1:0-3177 GCA_041689555.1 Opitutaceae bacterium
GGACTTCCTCGGCGACGACGGCGAAGCCCATGCCGGCCTCGCCGGCGCGGGCGGCCTCGACGGCGGCGTTGAGGGCGAGGATGTTCGTTTGAAAGGCGATCTCGTCGATGGTCTTGATGATTTTGCCGATGTCGGCGGAGGAGGTCTTGATGGCGTCCATGGCGGTGCGCATCTCACCCATAGCGGTGTTGCCGGCGTCGGCGGCGGTGCGGGTCTGGCCGGAGAAATCCTTGGCGGTGGCGGCGCTGGCGGCGTTGCGCTTGGTCATGGAAGAGAGTTCTTCAAGAGAGGAACTGGTTTCTTCGAGACTGGCGGCCTGTTCGCTGGACCCTTCCGCGAGGGATTGGCTGGTGCCCGAGACTTGGCCGGCGGCGGAAGCGACTTGGCTGGCGGCGTCGTCGAGGACAGCAGCGGTCTGCCGGAGCACGCTATTGATGCTGCGGATGATAAACCAGCCGAGGGCCAGCGCGGCGGCGATGCCGAGGATCGAGACAGTGGCGGACTGGGCCAGGGCGCGCGTGGCCTGCGCGATCACCTCGTCGGTGGCGCGGACGGCGCCATCCTGATTCCATTTCAGCATCAGGAGAGTGTGGTCGCGGTAGTCGCCATAGGTCTTCTCCAACGGGCCGGCGGCAAATTTGTCGGCCTCCTGCGGTTTTTCGGTTTTGATGAGATCGATGTAAGCGGCCCGATCCGCGACGTAGGCGGCACGCTTTTGCTTCAGAGCTTCGAAATTCTTTGCGTCTTCAGGGAGAGCAACGGTCTTGGCGTAGGCGTCCATGAACTTGGTGATATCGGCCGCAAGCTCGCCCATGCGGACGAGGTTTTGGTCCCGCTCCTGCGGGGTCGCGGCGTTGCGGGCGGTGATGGCGCGGATATGCGCGCGCAGCGTGCCGGTGGAGATCTCGGCCATGTTGATGATGCCGGGAATGGAATCTTCGCGCAGGCGATCAATGGCGAGGCGCTCGATCTTCCGGAGGGAGAGAACGCCAATGGCGCTGACGACGACCAAGAGTGTGATGAGGGCAGCGCCGCCAGCGACGATGCGTTTACCGATAGTCCAGTTTTTCATGAGTAGGAGGATGAGGGGAAGTGCGAGATGAGATCGGTTCAAAGTGCGCAAACTTGAGCAGCCTTATGAAAACGCTGAAAAATCCCGACAAATATGGAGGGAACTATGGGTTCAAACATGTCGATAAAACCTCGGCCAACCAACGACCTCTCTCCTTGCGCCTCCTGCTAAAGCGCACGCGGGCGCCCCGGTTTTTCGGCGAGATGAGCCGGGTGGTGCCGCCGGCGGAAGTCGTGGCCCCGCACAACCGTTTGTCTGGTGGGTGGGCCGACCGGTGTTATTTTTAAGCTGACCAGATACTCAAAGACAACTGCCTGAAAACAGGCTTATTCTGCCTTAATCCACGGGAAACCCCGCTTCAACCGGCTGCTCTCCGCCCGGCCAGCGACACCTCAACCGCCAGAAGTCTAGGCTGCGCTGCAAGGTCGATTTTCCCTTTCGCATCCTCAAACGCCTATGATACCACGCCACCGTCCGCTTCTGCGGCTTGGTCAAGACGACCTTCCGGCTCCACCTGGGCTTCGCTCTCTCCAATCTCCATCATAGCCGCAAAACCCCGCTTGCCCCCCGGAACCGGCACGGATCGGGCAAAAAGGAATCGAAATCCCCAACGAGCCGGTGCGCGGCGATACCGCTGGCGAGCGGGCGGCGCATCGTTCCGCGCCGACTCTTACTCAACGACCGCGAGTGGGACTATCACGTGGTTTCGCCCTGCACCGGAAGAAAATCTTGGCGAGGTTAGACGGGCAAACAATCAGAAGCATGACGGCTACGAATTTTGAGCGAAATTGAGGCGAAGCTCGCTATGCCTCCCGCCGACGGATGAACAGCTATGACCGATCGGCGGATCAAAACCGTGCGCCAACGCCGGGCGGACCTGCGCGGAGGCTCGTCGGAGCAACTGGCGGGCCTCGTTTTTTTTCTCGAAGTCGATTACGGTGGCAAATCGGGTAAAACCGTTCCTTGTCTTTTGCGCCTGAGATGGTTTCTCCCGGACCGGGCGCGAACTTCAACGCCGGGACCGAGGGAGTAAAAGTCCACAATGTTCCAGATCTCTGCTTTTCTTGGGTTGGGAATTCGATGAAAAAAAACGGCTGACCAAAAATCAAAGAACGGGCGCAAGCCAAGCGGCCAACCTCCGGGCTCCCCGCTCGCCGCTCCTTCGTCGATGCAAGTCAAGCGGGCCAAAGCGCGCGTTCGGTCAGCGACATCCCTCAACGCTTCCTCCACCCCATCGCCGGAAGAAACTTCCGCGCTGTCCAAGAAATCTTTTCCCATCGTCGGGGTCGGCGCATCCGCGGGCGGTTTGGAGGCGTTTACGCTGCTGCTCAAACATCTGCCGGTGAACACCGGCATGGGCTTCGTGCTCGTGCAGCACCTCGACCCGTTGCATGAGAGCGCACTGGCCGAGATTCTGGCGCGAGCGACTGCCATGCCCGTGCAGGAGGTGACGAACGACCTGCAGGTCGAACCGGATCACGTCTATGTCATCCCGCCGAACACGGCTATGGTGCTCAGCCAAGGTGCCTTAAAACTCCGACTCCGGAGCAAGCCGGCGAGCGGCGCGCTACATTTGATCGATGGCTTTTTCGAGTCGTTGGCGAATGATCGCGGCGAAAGGGCCATCGGCGTGGTTCTTTCCGGCACGGGTTCGGACGGAACCCTTGGATTGGAGGCCATCAAGGCAGAAAGCGGCATCACATTCGCTCAGGATGAATCGGCTAAGTTCGACGCGATGCCGCAGAGCGCGATTGCCGCCGGTTGCGTGGATTTTGTGCTCTCGCCGGAAGCAATCGCGAAGGATGTGGCGCGGATCGCGCAGCACCCGCTCGTCGCGGTCGCCGCCGAGAGTGCGCCGCTCTTTCCTCCGGAACCGGAGCGCGAGGCCGGCCAGCGCAAAGGGTCGGAGACATCGCCCGCGACCGGCCGACGCGGCGCGCAGATCACGGGTGCGAAGCAGGTCCGGGCCGCGGCCCAGGCTGAACGCGACCCAACCCCGTCCGTAGATGAAAATGGAATCGGAAAAATCCTGCTGTTGTTGCGCAATCACAGCGGGGTCGATTTCTCCCCCTACAGATCCAACACGATCCATCGGCGCATTGCCC
>JBDNFZ010000754.1:0-3965 GCA_041689555.1 Opitutaceae bacterium
CACGCTGTCATGCACGAACATCTTGCGGCGTTCGGTATCGATGAGGTTGGCCACGCCATCGCGCATCGCCTCGGGCGCAACTCCGGCGACCCCGGCCCATTTTGCGATAAAGGGCAGATCGGCTTTCAGCCCTCGATAATCGACCCGCATCCGACCCCAAGGCTCCAGACCGATGCGTTGGCGTATGCCGGTAGTGATTTCACGGAGCACCAGAATACGAAGGAAATAACGCAGCTCCTCACGGTGCTTTTGGGCTGCTACATCGGGACGGTAAATGCGCCACACCTCCGGCACGAGGGCCTCGCTGAGTGCGCGGTCCGCATGGAGACGCTCATCCATCCACGCTGCCAAGTCGCCGACGCTGATCGGCCCGGCCTTGAGTTTTTCCAACATTAGCCTGCGGATGCGAAAACGACGGGCGTGGTCGCGCATCCAGCCGGCCTGGAACGCCGCGTCCTGCCGATTGTCCGCGAAAATCAACAGCCGCTCTTCGTGGCCGTGCAGCAGCATGTTCTGCCCCAGCACGTGCACATCGGAGACCGTTGTGGCGCGCACCGGACGCGCGGGCTCGCGGTAATTTCCCGTGCGAGATCCGCCTCGCGAGCCGCAGGCGAGGCACGAGGTCAGGTTGTTTGGGCTCTTCGGATTCTGGCGCACCGCTTTTAGGCGGACCTGCGATTGCTGCCGACCGCAGCCACAGCAGCTCGGAGCCTGGCTAGCATGGGTGGTGCCGCAGACGCGGCAGAAATGCACCCAAGCCGTGCGCTCCGACGAGCCTTCCTCTTCGGCGGCATCCTCCGAAACGATTCGGTCAAATAGGGTGACACGTGCTCCGCCGTCTTTCCTCGCCAAGGGTGACCAGCAGGTGATGTCGCCCTTCAACTCGCCGCCGCCGGGTTCGTCGCCAGTGAAATCGAACCCAGCCAATTCATGGGTGAAGTAATGCTGTCCGCAGGTGACGCAGGTTTTGACCGGCAGCGCTGCGTGGCCTTGCCCTTCCAGGAGTTCCTCGGCTTCGATGCGGGTCTTGTCTTCGGCGGAAAGCCAGAGCTTGGGCCGCTCCTGGGTTTCCGGGAACGTAACCACCGCGCCGCCGATTCCACGAATGAAAACATGCAGCACGGGTCTCACCAAAGGCCGGCCGCCCCGCCGTGCCGCCGAGCCGAGCGCGAGCCAGAGCAGCACCTCGACTTCGTCCAATTTTCGCTCCAGCTCTTTCGACAATTCAGTGCACAATACGTCCAGCGCCTTCGGTTTTCTTAGACTTTGCACGATCCGTTAAAGGAGCGCGTCGGCCGCGAGGTGGTCGTAGAGCCGTTCTTCCCATCCCTCGATCGCGCCGAGATCAAGCCCGCAGGCCACGCTCACGGCGGCCAAGATGGCCGGCACGTCATCTCCACCGAGGACTTTCAGCACCTGGGCCAACGCATCGGCGCTCGGGAGTGGAAGCGGCTTAGGCCAGCTTTTGTCCGTCGCCCAGTCCTCCTCCACGTATTCCTCCGTGACCACCTCTGCTTTGCTACCATCCACGCCAAAGAAGCGGGCGGCGAATTCGCGCCCTGGGGCATCGTCACCGCCGGGAGTCACCATGGTGGCCGAGGATGCGATGCAGGTGACCTCGTCAGCCTTACGCCCACAGAAGGTGCGCAAGCGCCGGATCAAGCACGCGGTCTCCGCGCCTTGCGCGCCCTTAAACGTGTGCGCCTCGTCAAACACAAGGAACTGCAGGTTCGCCCCGTGAAATAGCTCCACGTCTTTGTGGCGCGTGAGGATCAGTTCCAACTGCTTCACGTTGGTGAGAAGGATGCGGGGCTGTTGACCATTGGCGCGCATCTCTTCGCGCGCACAGCGCTCCTCGGCTGGGTGGACGGCATAGTTGCCCGCCTTGGCCTTTCCGGTGTCGCGCTCTTTGGCGCGTTGTTTCACGGCGGCATCATACGCCGCCCGCGACGCCCCCGGCTCCAGTCGCTTACCTTGCACATCAGCGGAGCGCTCGGGTGTCTTGCCCACATACATGCCGAAACTGATACCGGTGCCGGCGAGCAGGCCGCGCAGACGTTCCAACTGGTCTTCGGCCAAAGCGTTCATCGGATAGACCAGCACCGCTGTCACGCCCGCCGGGGTATGCTGGTCGCGCAGTTCGAGACAGCGCGAGATGATCGGATAGAGAAAGGCTTCCGTTTTACCCGAGCCAGTGCCTGTGCTGATAACCGTGGTGCGCCCCTGTTTGATAAAGCGGATCGCCCGCTCTTGGTGGCCATAAACGGACGGAAACGGCACGATGGTGCTCAGGAGCGGATGGAGCACGCCTTCGCCCACCAGTTGTTTCACCGCTGGCCCCTGGCGAAACGGACGGCTGAGGCTCACATACGGCCCCTGCATCAGTGGCGAGTGCCGGCTCTCCGAGATATTGAGCAACTGCCGCAGTTGCGCGTGCAGGTCGGCGTCGGCGAAGGGATACGTCGTCAGTTGGTAGCGTAGGAAGTCGCGCACGACGCGCTCGGTGAAGACGACGGGATTGAGCATAAATCAGCGATTTAAATGTTTCATGGCTTTCCGAGCCGCAATTCGTGGCGGCCACAGACTTCAATAATCTCGTCCGTAAGGGCGACCCCTGCCTTACCGAGGCGAGACAACCTGTCCAAATCTAGAGATTTTAGCGTTGAAGACTTGAGCCACATTCTGAAAAGGCCGTCTTTAGTTAGTTCAAGTGAGCGCCGTTCTCCCGGACTAAGCCGTCGGAGATTCGGCACCCCTTCAACGTATACGAAGAAATAGTCCAATAGCTGGCGGAGTTGAATGGGCGTGAACCAATCTGCACAACTCGTCTCGTGAGCTATAATCCACGTGGAGTTTTCACTTTTTTTGGGCGGCGTTACCCGCGTGGCGTTGGCCAGAGTAAGATTCAGTATCACGTCTTCGGTGCGCCAGGTTAACAGGTCTCCCATGACCTTTAGAAATTCGGATGGGGCATCGGAATAGAGCAAGTAAAGCTCATCTCGTGCGCGTGTCATGCCGACGTAGAGCCGCAATGCGTCACGCCACCGCTCGCCCTCTGGGATCCCGCTGCTCGGAAATTTACGGTTTTCGAGGTCGACGATAACGACCAGATGAAATTCAAATCCCTTTAGTTCACTAAGCGTGCACACGGCCACACGGTCGCGGTGATTTATCCAAGCTTCGGAAAGTTGCTGTGCTTCGATTGCCAGAGGTCGGCGTTCGAGAATTTTTTTCACCGAGGCTCCCTCATCATTGGCGGTCACAATGCAGACCGTCCACGGCGCCTTCTTCTGCTGCACCACCATTCGGTAAGCAATCTCCCACGCCTTATCGATTGCACGGTTGGTTCGCAAAGCAAAGGGCTTTGCGGTTTCTCGCACAGCAAGTTCGGGATCAAGAATCTCGATCTCCTCTTTCTTGGTTATCGCAAGTTCGCCGTAGTGTTTAGAGAGTGCTGCCGCAGCGGCGAGAATCTGTCGGCTATTCCTGAAATTCTTCCGGATGCGCAGCCACTTGGCGGCGGTGCTGTCGAAGCCAGCTTCCCGCAAAACGAGTTTCTTCACCAAGACCTTTTGCACCAGGTCACCGGCCAAGAACAGCGAGTCTGACTTTGGATTCGTGCAGATCTCCCGTATGATCCCTAAATCGAGGTTCGAAAAATCCTGAAACTCGTCGATCAAGACATAGCGAAATTTTTGCTCGGCCGGCAGCTCGCCGATTACAGCCCGCAACGGCATAAGTGCGTGAGTCAGACTCATCACGTCGAGAATACCTCCCGCTAGCATATACTCCTCATAGCGAAGAAGAAGCTTCAGTATCTCCAACCTGATCGCTTGGTCGAATGGAATCACGCGGGAAAATTCGCCGCGGTCGAATCCGGGGAAGTTCGTTTCCCGTGATTCGGGCGACCACATACTGCGCACCAAGGTGAATTCCTCTCGCAGATAGCGATGGTGGTCGATGCG
>JBDNFZ010000755.1:0-4142 GCA_041689555.1 Opitutaceae bacterium
CCCGGTGTTGAGGTCGTAGCAATTGAGCAGGCCCCAGGGCGGCTTGATGCCGGGGTGGCCCTCGTGGTCGTTGAGGAAGCCGAAGCCGTCGAAGACGTAATTTGGATTTTCGCCGGCCCCGGTGCGACCGCTGCCACGTGACGGCGGCTGGTTGCGGCGCAAAAGAAAATCGACGACGGCGCGTTGCTGGGCGGGATCGGGGACGAGGTTGGGCGGCATCGTGGCGCGGCCCTTGATGAGGACTTGGACAACCTCGGCTTCGGTCGCGCGTGATTTCAGGCCGAGGAGCGGCGGGACCATGCCGAGGCCCTCGCGGCGGGCGCCGTGGCAGGCGGCGCAGCGTTCGGCGAAGATGGCTTCGCCGGCAGAGGGAGGAAACTTGGGGTCGCGCGGAAGCTCGTCGTTGGCGAGGACGGTGATTTTGGAGACGACGCGATTGGAGGTGAGGTAGAGCCGGCCGGTGGGAACGTCGACGGCGGCGCCGGACCATTCGGCACCGCCGCGCGAGCCGATGAAGAGATTGGGCTTTCCCTCGACGAAAGGCTGAAAGAAACCGTGGGTGGAGTGGGCGACCTGGGCGGCGACGAAGGCGTGGGCCTCGGGGGTGCGGTCGGTGATGTCGGCGGGATCGAAGGCCATCGTCGAGATCGGCTCGGGCAACTCCGGGTCGGGCTGGTAGGCGGCGGTGCGCTCGCCGGGGAGAGTGGAGACGGGGGCGCGGCGAAGGCGGACAGGGAAGAGCGGCTGGCCGGTGAGACGATCAAGCACGAAGAGGTTGCCCGCTTTGGAGAAACTCGTGACGGCGTCGACCAAGCGGCCTTCGCGGCGGACGGTGACGAGGTTGGGCGGGCCGACGACGTCGAGGTCCCAGATGTCGTGGCGGACATCTTGGAAGTGCCAGACGCGGCGGCCGGTGAGCGCGTCGAGGGCGACCACGCAGTTGCTGAAGAGATTATCACCGAGGCGCTCGACGCCGACCATGTCGGGGCGGGGCGCGCCGAAGGCTACGAAGGCGAGGCCGCGGGCGTCGTCGAGCGAGAGACCGCTCCAGCCGTTGGCTCCGGCCCGGGGTTGATTCCAAGTATCGGCGCCGAAGTCGGTGTCGCGGGCGACGGAGCGGAAGCGCCAAAGCAACGCACCGCTGCGGACATCGTAGCCGAAGGCGTCGCCGAAGAGGCCGGCGGTTACGAAAACGTGGCGGTAAACGGCGCCGGCGACGGTCGCACCGGTGGGCAGGGCGACGCGGCCGGCGGAGCCGAAGCCGGGCACGGGTTCGCCCGACTTGGGGTCGAGCGCGGAGATCCAATCACCGGCGCCGACGAGGAGGCGCGGGGCGTTATCGTCATCGCCCGGCCAGTAGACGAGGCCGCGGCGGGCGGGGGCGTCTTGGAGCCGGTTCTGCGTGGAGGCGTCGGTGAGCGGGCGGCGCCAGAGTTCGCGCCCGGTGGCGGCGTCGAGGGCGACGAGGGCTTTTCCCGGAGTGGGCGCGTAGAGGACGCCGTCGACGACGATAGGCGTGCATTGGATATTGGCGGCGCCGTCGCCGGAGCGGTAGGTCCACGTGACGGTGAGATCGCGGACGTTGGTGCGGTTGATCTGGGCGAGGGCGGAATAGCGACGCGAGCCGTTGTCGCCTTGGGAGCGCGGCCAGCGGGTGAAGACGGACGGGGCGAGCGGAGTTGCGGGGGCGAGCGTGGCCGAAGGGGCGGCCGGGATGAATTGAACACCCGGGAGGGCGGCGCGGGCGGCGGCGTCCTCGGCGGACGGCGGTGCGGCGGCGAGGGCACCTGCCGCCACAAGGAACAGGAAGAGAAGCCGGGAGGTCACTCCTCGGGGAGCGGCTGATCCTTGGTCTCGGGCAGGAGGGGCAGCACGAGGATACCGAGGAGCAGGACGAAGCTGACGGCGAGACCGGCGGTGCGGAAGCCCTCGAGGTTGCCGCCGAGTTTCCTGGTGATCTGGCCGATGGTGAAGGGCGCGGTGGCGGCGAGGAGCCGGCCGAAGTTGTAGCAGAAGCTGGTTCCGGTGGCGCGGAGACTCGTGGGGAAAAGCTCGGGCAGGTAGATCGCGTAGACGGCGAAGACGCCGAGCTGGCCGAAGCCCATGAGCGGGATCATCCAGAAAATATCGGAGAATTCGCGCAGGCCTTTGAAGACGAGCACGGTCGAGGCGAACGAGAGGAGGAGGGCGATGGCGAAGGCGATCTTGCGGCCCTTGACTTGCGCGAGCTTGGCCATGGCGGTCATACCGAAGAAGGCGCCGACGTTTTGGAGGAGCAGGGCGATGGAGGTCCAAAAGGCTTTCTCGCTGGCGAGTTTTTCCGAGGAGATTCCGGAGTTTTTCAGATGCTCGGTGACGACGGAGGAGACGATGGTGGGGTGAAAATTACCGATACCCCAGAGGCCGATGATGCCGGCGCTGCAGAGGGCGAGACCGGCCCAGGCGTGTTTGCGCCAGCGCGGGTGGGAGAGGAGGGCGCCGTAGGAGCCGAACTTGATGCCGCTGATCTTGCCGGCGGCTTTGGCGTCGACCCACTTCTGCGGTTCCTTGAGGCGGCCGAGGACGAAGACGCAAAGGAAAGCCGGAGCGGAGCCGACGAGGAACATCGCCTGCCAGGTGGAGAGTCCGCCGGGGAGGAGATGGCGGGCGGCGAGGGCGGCGATACCCATGCCGATGAGCGCGGCGCTGATGTTGCCGATGCTGGAGAGCGACTGGAGCAGGCCGAGGGCGGGGGCGCGGGCCTTGTCGGGCACGGTGTCGGCCACGAGCGCGACGGCCAGGCCGAAGACGCCGCCGACGCCCAGACCGGTGAGAAAGCGATAGACGCAGAAATCAAAGAAGCCCGTGGAGAGCGCGCTGAGGCCGGTGAAGACCGAGTAGAGGAGGACGGAGACGGTGAGGATCTTGGCGCGGCCGAAGCGGTCGCCGAGCGCTCCGAAGAGCAGGCCGCCGACGGCCCAGCCGACGAGGAACACCGAGGTGGTGTAGGATCCGTATTCGGTGACCTTGGATTTGTCGGGCAGGAGTTGCTCCATCGCGGCGCCGCGGCCGAGGTTGAAGAACTGCTGGTCCATGCAATCGAAGAGCCACGCGAGGGAGGCGACGGAGAAGACGAACCAGTGGTCGCGCGTGAGCAGTTTATACCAAGGCTGGTCGGGGGCGGGGGCAGTGTGGGTCATGGGGAAAGCGCGAGGAAACGGGTTATGTGGAAATCAGGAAAGCAGGAACGGAGACGGGTTCAGAGGGTTACGGGCGCACCGGTTTCGGCAGATTCGTAAAGCGCGAGGATGAGTGCGACGGAGCGACGCGCCTCGGGACCATCGACAGCAAGGGGCGCGCCGGTGCGGATGGCGGCAACAAAATTCTCGATTTGCCTGAGGTGGCCTTGATGGCTCATCGCGCCGGGGGCACTCGCGCCGGAGCGCATAGTGTCGTCGGCGCGGGCGGCGAGGATGGCGGCATCCTCCGGCAGGGGCGTGGAGAAATCCCAGCGCGTGATGCGGTCGTCTTCGAGGGCGACGGAGCCGTGTTCGCCGACGAGTTCGAGGCGGCGGGCCCAGCCGGGGGAGGCGGCGGTGGTAGCCTCGATCGCGCCGAGAGCGCCGTCGAGAAAACGGAGGGAGGCGACGGCGGTGTCCTCGACCTCAATGCCGGTGTGGACGCGGCGGGTGTTCCAAGAAAAGACTTCGGAAGGCATCCCGGCGAACCACTGCAGCAAATCAACGGCGTGAATACCCTGATTCATAAGGGCACCACCGCCGTCGAGCGCGAAGGTGCCGTGCCAACTGCCGGCGTAGTAGGCGGCGGAGCGTTGCCACTTCACGTAGGCGCTGGCGAGGGCGAGGCGGCCGAGGCGGCCGGCGGCGACGGCGGCCTTGACGGTGCGAGCACCCTCGCCGAAGCGCGACTGGAAGATCGGCATGAGCCGCACGCCGGCAGCGGCCACGCCTGCGAGGAGGGCGTCGACGCGGGCCAGGGTGATCTCAAGCGGTTTCTCGATGACGATGTGCCTGCCGGCGCGGGCGGCCGCGAGGGCGGGCTCGAGGTGCGCGCCGCTGGGCGTGGCGATACAGACGACATCGAGATCGGGCCGGGCCAGAAAGGCGGAGAGGTCGTCGGTCGCAAAGACGCCGACGTGCTGC
>JBDNFZ010000756.1:0-6598 GCA_041689555.1 Opitutaceae bacterium
CAGGAACTGGCGGACGACCTTGTCGTTGAATTCGATAGTGATTTTTTGGTCGGACATGGCGTTGGAAAAAATTTGAGGCTCAGCGATTCAGGGGAGACCCGGCCTTGGGACAGCCGGCGCAAGGCGCCCGGCGACCGGTGCGGCACCCGCAACCGTCGTCGTGCTTGTGGTCGTCGCCGTGATTGTGCGCGCGAGCGGCTCGGGCCGGAACCGGCCGGGGCGCTTCCTCGGCGAGCGGGAGCAGCGATTCGCGCTCGGCCCCGCCACCATCCCGGGCGCGTTCCCGCAGGAAAAGCACGATAAAGAGAAATACAAGGAGGAGACTGATCGCGATGGTGAGAGGCACGACGGACATGATATTTCGGTGGATCGAT
The DNA here is from genome assembly GCA_041689555.1 of Opitutaceae bacterium. Taxonomy (GTDB): domain Bacteria; phylum Verrucomicrobiota; class Verrucomicrobiia; order Opitutales; family Opitutaceae; genus Tous-C4FEB. The sequence goes on from JBDNFZ010000756.1 coordinate 375, forward strand.
GCGCGGATCAGGCGGCGACCCGGGCTTTCTTCGCCATCGGGGTTTGCTGCGGCTCCGACGCGCACACGCGTTCACGCATGCGCTGCTTCTCCGCGAGCCAGTCATCGAGCAAGCGGCCCTCCAGCCAGAGCAGGTAGGCATGGTGTCGGTTCTCGGATTCGGTGAAGTCCGAAACCGGGGGAAGGGATAGAGGGTCTGAGATTTTCATGGCGAAGGAGCCGGAGGGCTGGTCAGACATTATCGCATTTGCGCGCGCGGTTCCCCGCAGGGCTTGGCGGAGGCCGCGCATATCTTGTCCTTCGCCAGCGACCCGCAGGCGCAAAAGACGCGCAGCCTCGGACAAGGTGCGCGCAGTCAAACGCCCGCGCCGGGGTTAGGATTGGGGCCATGCAGTCCACCCTTGTGCAAGCGCTGCGCGCCCAGCGCCCCCGGATCCTGCGGCGCTGGACGGTCCTGCTGCGCGCCGAAGGCGCCACCACTCCGCTGGCCCACCCCGACACGCTCGTCCACTTGATCGACTGGACGTTCGACGAAGTTCTGCGCGGACTTGCCACCGGTTCACGGCAGCGACCGGCAGCGCGAAAATTTCGGGCACACCCCCGCCCCGATTGCGCCTGCGGGCGCAATCCGCTCCTGCATTTTTTCATCGCAGGGGAGCAGGCCCTGCTTGAAGCCCTTGTGCTCGCCCAGAGCGCGGACCCGCGACTCCAACCGGTCGAACGCGACCGTGCGCTCACCGAGCTGCACTTGAGAATCCGGGCCCTAGCCCGCGCCGAGGTGTCGACCCTATGCTCCCTTTGTCAGCACCGGCCGGGGCGCTCCGCCGGCCACACGACCCAGACCTTGGCGCAATCCCGGTTATGATGGACGCATTCGGTCGTGGGCGGCCTCGCGGAGGGCGGAGGCAAACCGGGGTCGGCGACCCCGGCTACAATATCGCCTGACCAAACCGAAAATGGTCTGGCCTCAGACCGAAGCCGGGCTCGCGGTTGGCGCTGAAACCCGCAACCGCGTCCGGTATTCGGACGGCGTCTCACCGACGATCCGATGAAACACCCGGTTGAATTGCGACAGCGACTGGAAGCCCACCGCAAACGCCACCTCGCTCACGCGCTTGTGCGAGTTAAGCAACAGGTTCTTCACCTTCTCGACCCGCACGCGCGCGAGGTAGTCGGTAAACGTCATGCCGGTGGCTTTTTTGAAGGTCTTGCAGAAGTAAAACGCGCTCATGTTCACCGCGCGCGCCACGTCGCCCAGCGCGATCTCGTCGTCCTGATGCTCCGCGATGTAAACCCGCGCCCGCGCCACCGCCGGATTCTCGCCGGCCGCGGCCTTCACGCTGAGTTGGTTGCTGAGCGTCGCGAGATGCTGGGCGAAGATCGTGAGCAAGCGGAGGATCGCGCTATACTGCTTCTTGGTAATCACCCGGGTCTGAAAATACGCCTCTTCGAGCCGCTTCAGATCCACCTCGCCGCCCCATTTCACCAGCGCGCGCGTCGTCTACGCGAATTCCGCCTTCGTGGGTGTGTGCAGCAAAATCTGCCCGGTCTGGAGGAACGCGATCAAGTTGTCGCCCACCCGCACCGGCACCGCCGAGTCGCAGAGCCCGGCGAAGCATTTGAGGGTCTTCGGTTCCATCCGCGCTTCCTGCTCGACCCGGCGCTGCAGTTGCAGGCAGGCCGCGCACGACTGGTTCGACTGGGCCAGGAGCGCGCAGAAGGGACTTTCGTTTGGATCGCCCCGATTCGACAGATCAAACGCCTCGACCGGCCGCAGGTTGATCGGCAGGCCTGTGGTCTCGCGAAATGCCCGCTCATAATCGCGGTAGATCTCCGAGCCGCGCAGTTGCGCCACGGCCTCGCGGCTGCGTCGGGCGTCGGTGTCGGGCGCGTTCATCGTCGGAGAGCCTGATTTCGCCCGCCCGCACCGCAAGCCGAAGCCGCGCCCGCCGGCGACGTAATTTTCCGTGGACAAGCCCCGCCTTCTCGCGCTCTGCTTTTCCCATGTCCACGCCTCTCGGAAAACTCACCAGTCCCGTCAGCCTCGTCGTCGATGCGATCCTCGTCGGCGCCTTCGCCTTCGTCATCTTCACGTTGGTGAAGTCGCACGTGCCCTCCAACGACCCGTTTTGGATCAATCTTTGGGCCGGCCTGACGACGGCGTGTATGTCCAGCGTATTCTGGCTCGCGATCCAGATGTTCCGCGTCGTGCTCAAGGCCCAGTTGCTGGCCAAGAAAAAGTAGGCTTGTCCGGACAACACTCGTTTGGCGGCGCGTTCTCGACGACGCGCCTTTTTTCTGTCTCTTCGCCCCACCCATGACCGCCGCTCCCCTTCGTCACATCGCCATCGTCGGCGGCGGATTCAGCGGCACCCTGACCGCCGTCAACCTCGCACGGCTCTGCCCCACGCCGCTCAGGATTACCCTCGTCAACTGCACCTCTCCGCAGGGCCGCGGCGTCGCCTACGGCACGCGTCGCCCCGAGCATCTGCTCAATGTCGCCGCGCGCAATATGTCCGCGCTGCCCGACCATCCCAGCCACTTCGTCGACTGGCTCCGCACCCGCACCGAATACGCGGGGATCGCCGAGGCCGAGTTGCGGGAGACGTTCATGCCGCGGCGCGTCTACGGCGACTACCTCCGGAGCCTCGCGCTAAACTACGCCCGCCCCACCGACCGCCGCTCCCAAGCGGAGATGAGTTTCGTCGACGACGAGGTGCTCGCCATCGAGACCGCCGGCACCTCCGCCCGCCTGGTGCTCGCCAAGGGTGAGGCTTTTCTCGCGGATCGCGTCGTCCTCGCCACCGGCAACGAGCCACCGGCCGATCTCCCCGGCACCGCCAGTGTCGCCGACCATCCCGGCTGGTGCGGCAACCCTTGGATCAATTGGGAAGCCAGGCTTCCCGCGCCCGATCAGGCCGTCGCCCTGCTCGGCACCGGACTCACGACCATCGACGCCCTCGTCACCCTCCTCGCCCTGGGCTGGCGCGGCCCCATCCACGCGATCTCCCGCAACGGGCTTCTGCCGCAGTCTCACTTCAAAGGAACCGACGATCCGCATTTCCCGCCCGCCGGCGTCGATCTTGCTACGCTCGGGCTGGCCGAACTCGTCCGCCTGATGGATAGCCACTGCGCGCGCCTCCGCGACATCGGGGCCAATCCCGCGATGATTGTGGACAAGCTGCGCCCGCACACCCAGCGCATCTGGGGCGCTTTCTCGGATGCCGAGCGCCGCGAGTTCATCGCCCGCTACTCCGCCCGTTGGAACGTCGTCCGCCACCGCATCGCGCCCTCGATTCACCGCGACGTCACGGCGGCGGTGGAGACGGGCCGCGTCCGGGTCACCGCCGGCGGCGTTGTCGGCCTCCGCCCGCTCGGCGCGAAAATCGGCGTCGATCTCGTCGCGCGCGACGGCACCGCTTCGACACTCGAAGCCGCGATGGTGATCAACTGCACCGGCCCGCACACGCGCTTTTCCGCCACGCGCTCGCAGCTCCTGCAGAATCTCCTCCGCAGCGGTCTCGCCCAGCCCGATGCGATGGACATGGGCGTGCGCGTCGCCCCCGACTTCACGCTTATCCAACGCGACGGCCGGCCTTCGCCCCACCTCATCGCCATCGGCCCGTTGCTCCGCGGCACGCTCTGGGAAAGCATCGCCGTCCCGGAATTGCGCGGCCAGTCCCTGCGCGTCGCGCAGACGCTCCTCGACGGCGCCGCGGAGTCGCCCGCCGCCGCCCCGGAAGCCGCAGTTATCGAATACTGGATTTAGGGCAGTTTCGGTTTAATGAGGGGTAACTGTAGCCGGGGTCGCCGACCCCGGTTTGCCTCCGGCCTCAGCGAGGCCGGCTACAACGAAATGAGTCAGCCGAACCAAATGTGCCCTCGCCCACCGGCCCTCTCAGCCGGGACGATGCAGAGGTGGCCACCACGAAATACACAAAACCCACGAAAATCAGAGGAAGACCGCTTCCGCTTGGAGAAAAATTCTCTGCCTTTTTTAATGAGCCGATCCCAATGACGACGGGAGCGGCCAAGGTATTCCTTCCGTGTGTTTCGTGTGTTTCGCGGTTAAATCCGACTGCATGAATCCGGCTCAGCGCAGCTTGAAAGCCTGTTTGCGCTTCTCGACCCGCGAAGAGGCGATGATCGCGATCTCGAAGAGCAGATAGAGCGGCGCCGCGAACATCGACTGCGTCACCGGATCGGGCGTCGGCGTCACGATCGCCGCGATCACGAAGATCACCACGATCGCGTGCCGCCGGTATTTCTTCAAAAACGCCGTCGTCATCAGCCCGAGCCAAACGAGCAGCACGATGATCAGCGGAAACTCGAACGACGCTCCTACGCCCAGCACCAGCCATGTCAGCAGGCTGTAGTAGCTGCCCGGCGTCCACCGCATCTCGTAACCGAAGAGCTGGTTGATCTCGATCGAGACCCGGATGGTGCTGGGCACCAGAAGAAAATAGGCGAAGGTCGCCCCGAGCAAAAACAGCACCATCGCGGAGAGGCACATCGGCAACACGGCCTTGAGTTCCTTTTCGGTCAACGCCGGCGCCACGAACTGGCCGATGAAGAACAGAAAGAGCGGCGCCGACAGCACAAAGCCGCCGAGGATACACATCTGGATGATGACGTTGAACCCCTCCATGATCGACGTCGTGCCGAGGTCGAGGACCAGCTTCGGATACTCTTCCTTCACCGAGAGCAGCGGCCAGAGCAGAACGTCGTTAAACTCGCGCAAAAAGATGCCGATGATAACGGCGAAAAAAATGAATGTCGCGGCGCACTTGATCAGCGTCCAACGCATCTCCTCGAGATGGTCGAAGAACCCCATGGGCTTCTCCCGCGGGTCCGGGGTCGGCTCGGCGCCGGGTTCTTCGTAGGGCGTGTCGTCGGGTGTGCTCAAGGTGGGCGAAAGAGGGGACCTTCCAGCGTGGGCGGTATTTATCAAAACAAAAGCGCGATGTCGGATCCCGGGCAGTTTACCCGCCGTTTTCCGGTTTTGGATTCGCAAATGTAGGCAGCCCGCTTGCGGGCGCGGTTCGGCCGCGCGTAGGCAGCCAGCTTGCTGGCGCGTTTTGAGCGCGAGCGAGCTCGCGGCCTACCAGTTCCACGAGTTGCAAACCCAAACCGGAAAGCCGAGGCAATTTACCCGCCGTTTTCCGGTTTTTGGATTCGCAAGTGTAGGCCGCCAGCTTGCTGGCGCGGTATGGCGGGTGTAGGCAGCCCGCTTGCGGGCGCGGATTGGCGCGCGAGAGCGCGCCGGCCTGTAACGGAAACATTTTCGAAATCAAACCGGAGGACGGTGGCAGTCTACCCGAGACCGCGGTGCCGGCCCGCGGGGTTGACTCGTTCCGCCTGCCCGCGCTTTCCTCCGCCCCGCATGGCCGAGTCTCCGCACCTTGTCGCCGCCGACCGCCGGGCATTCGTCTTGGAGTCGTTGCTCGCCGTGCCCGTCGGTCTGCTGGGCGGCTCCGCGAGCGCGCTGTTTCTTTGGGCGCTCGACCGCGTCACCGCCGCCCGCTGGCAACAACCTTGGCTGCTTTGGTTCCTCCCCGCCGTCGGCTTCGCGGTCGGTTGGCTCTACCATCGCTTCGGGCGTTCGGCCGAGCGCGGCACCCACCTGATTCTCGAGCAGATCCGCACCCCGGGAACGGGTGTGCCGCTGCGGATGGCGCCGCTGGTTCTCCTTGGGACGCTCGCCACGCACCTCTGCGGCGGTTCGGCCGGCCGCGAGGGCACCGCGCTGCAAATGGGCGCGAGTCTCGCCTCCGAGTTGGCCCGGCGTTGTGAACTCTCGGTCGCGTCCGCGCGTATCTTGCTTCTTGCGGGCGTCGCCGCCGGCTTCGGTTCGGTTTTCGGCACTCCCCTCGCCGGCGCCGTCTTCGCCCTTGAGGTGCTCGCGCTGGGGCGCCTGCGTTATCGCGCCCTCGTCCCCCTCCTCCTCGCGAGCATGGTGGGCCACCTCACCTGCCTCGCCTGGGGCACCCAACACACGGCCTTCGTGATCAACCGGAGCGACCCCGCCCGGCTTTACGCCGCCCTCGATATGACGTTGATCGCCCAGATCGCCGGTGCCGCCGTGGTCTTCGGCCTCGTCAGCCGAGGCTTCACCGCCGGCATCCACACCCTGCAGGCCGCCTTCGCCCGTTGGGTGGCCTACGCTCCGCTCCGACCCGCGATCGGCGGCGCGCTTGTTGTCGGTCTCGTGTTCGCCACCGGCCA
>JBDNFZ010000757.1:0-6274 GCA_041689555.1 Opitutaceae bacterium
AAACGCGGGATCTCGTCGTAGGTGATGCTGCGGTCGTTGGTGAGGGTGTCGCCGATGCCGAACTCACTGTGGCCGACGAGACCGATGACGTCGCCGGGCCAGGCTACGTCGACCGTCTCGCGCTCGCGGCCGAAGAGTTTGTGCGAAGAAGAGAGGCGGACGGATTTGCCGGTGCGCTGGTGGGTGACGACCATGTCGCGCTCAAATTTGCCCGAGCAGACGCGAAGGAAGGCGATACGGTCGCGGTGCTTCGCGTCCATGTTGGCCTGAATCTTGAAGATGAAGCCCGAAAACTTGGCATCGTCTACGGACACCTCGCGGGCGACGGTGGGTTGGGGGAGACCGGGCACGACGACGGCGACGGACTTGCGCGGTGCGGGCGGCACGGAGTCTTTGAGGAAGCCGTCGAGGAGGAGCTGGATGCCGAAGTTGTTCACGGCGCTGCCGAAATAGACCGGCGTCTGCTGGCCGGCCTGCACGGCGGCAAGGTCGAAAGGATGGCCCGCGCCGTCGAGCATCTCGAGTTGGTCGCGGACGTCGCGGTAGGTGTCGTCGTCCATTTTCGAACGGACGACGGGATCGTCGAGATCGGTGACGCTGACCGGGGCCTGAAATTTGCCGCCGGGAACGCGTTCGAAGAGATGGACCTCGCGGGAGCGGCGGTCGAAGACGCCGCGGAACTGCGGGCCGTTGCCGAGGGGCCAGATGATGGGCGACGATTGGAGGCCGAGCACGTTTTCAAGTTCGTCGAGCAGGTCGATCGGGCTGCGCGTGGGCCGATCGCATTTGTTCATGAACGTGAAAATGGGGACGCCGCGACGGCGACATACTTCGAAGAGCTTACGGGTCTGGGTCTCGACGCCCTTGGCGGCGTCGATGACCATAAGGGCGGCGTCCACCGCCGTGAGGACGCGGTAGGTGTCCTCGGAAAAGTCTTTATGACCGGGGGTGTCGAGGAGGTTGACGGCGCAACCGGCGTAGTCGAACTGGAGGACGGTCGAGCTGATCGAGATGCCGCGCTGTTTCTCGAGTTCCATCCAGTCCGAGGCGGTGGCGCGTTGATTTTTGCGGTCCTTGACGGCGCCGGCGAGGTGGATGGCGTTTCCGTAGAGCAGGAATTTCTCGGTGAGCGTGGTCTTGCCGGCGTCGGGGTGCGAGATGATCGCGAAGGTGCGGCGGCGGGCGATTTCCTGAGCGGGCGTCATACGGGAGAGTGAGGGAAACGGGGGAGGCGGGCCGGGGGAAGACGAAAGTGAGACGCGGGCGCATCGCACCTCTCTCAAACGAAGGCTAAAGTTCCCGGCAACCGAGCCGATGCTTACCCCATGAAAGGCGTCATCGTTGGCCTGATCTTCTTTGCCTTTATGGCGGGATTGGCGGTGCTCGCCCTCGTCGGCGCGCCCAAGGCACTGGTGGGATTGGGCGACGACGACGGCGAAAAGGATTTTGACTAGATTTTGCCAGCTGCGGGTTTGCGTGCGCCAAACCGAGCCGAAAGTTTCACCGGCGAAACCGAACCCTACCGATATGACATTTTTGATCATCTCAATTGCCGGCCTGATCTACACGGGAGGGCTGTTGGCTCTCGTCGGCGGATTCTGGCGCGCGCGGGAAGGATTCGAAGACGAGAAAGGTTTCCATCAGGGAAACCCCGGGGCGCGCGATTGATTCGCGCCGGGCTCGATGCGGCCGGTGTTTAGACGCGAACCGGCACGCCCCGTTCGCCGAGGTAGGACTTGACCTGCGGAATCGTGAGGGTGCCGAAGTGAAAAAGACTCGCGGCGAGCACCGCGCTGGCGCGCCCGGCGGCCAGCACATCGGAAAAATGCGACAGCATGCCGGCGCCGCCACTGGCGATCACCGGCACGGTCACGGCATCGCTCACGGCGCGGGTGAGGGCGCAATCATAGCCGGATTGGGTGCCGTCGGCGTCCATGCTCGTGAGCAAGATTTCGCCCGCACCGAGGGCGGCGGCTTGTTTGGCCCAGGCGACGGCGTCGAGGTCGGTCGCGTTGCGTCCGCCGTGGGTGTAAACGCGCCATGATTTGCCGTCGGGCTCGCGCTTGGCGTCGATGGCGAGGACGATGCATTGCGCGCCGAAGCGGTCCGAGGCGCGCTGGATGAGCGAGGGATCGTTGATCGCCGCCGTGTTGAGCGAGACTTTGTCGGCCCCGGAGCGAAGCATGGCCTCGATATCGCCAAGGTTGCGCAATCCGCCGCCGACGGTCAGCGGCATGAAGCACTGCTCGGCCGTCGCCGCGACAACGTCGTGCATGATGCCGCGTCCGTCGCTCGACGCGGTGATATCGAGAAACACGAGTTCATCGGCACCTTGGGCGTCGTAGGCCTTAGCGCACTGCACGGGATCACCGGCGTCCCGCAGGGCCTGAAACCGGACGCCTTTGACCACGCGGCCGGCGTTGACGTCGAGACAGGGAATGATGCGGCGGGAGAGCATGGGCGGGAGGGAGGGTTGGGGTTTTGGGTTTAAGGTTTTGAGTCCGCAAGCGCGCAGCCCGGAGCGAACTTGTGCCCGGTGATTTCCGATTTGCGGAGGTAGCTCATAAAACCGCCGATGAGGCGGGAGGTTTTCGCGGCGAGAAGGCAGGTCTCCTCGAACTGCGCGGCGTTGATGTAGCCTTCGTCGAGCGCGCAGGTGAGCTGATCCTTGATCTCGCCGGCAGAGCCCTTGGTGACCGAGAGAAACTGCACGAACTCGCGGTTGCCGCCGCGCTCAAACCCCTCGGCGATATTTGAGGACACCGGGATCGCGGCGCGGCGAATCTGATCCACGAGGCTAAAATCCGAGGAAAACGGTTTTGACTTGGAAACCGCGTAAACGGCGTGGCGAGGTGCCCGCGCAGGCTTCCAAGCCTCGATGTTCTCGAATCTCCCGATGGTCGCCATAAAAACAGCGTCCTGAAGCGAAACCCTAAACTCAAAACCCAAAACCCGGAACCGCACGTCCGACGCGGCGCAGCCGCGTCAGACGTGCACGATCTCGGGGTCGAAGTTGACCGCGAGGCGGTAAACATGACCCGGGCGCATGATGAGGGGGTGGTCGCGGACGAGATGCTGCAGGAAGTGGATCTTGCCGAAGTTCGTGCGATAGGTCGGGTCTTCGCTGACGACCTCGGTCTCCTGCCAGACCGCTTGGAAATCGTCCTTCGCGACGGTGCAACGGTGTCCCTGCGGCCCGAGCGCGAGGGCGCCGGCGACGTGGTATTTCGAGTGCGGCGCGGCGATGGCGAGGGTATAGCGGAATTTGTCGAGCGTGACCTGTTGCTTCACGGTGTAGGCGAACTCGCAGCTGATTTTGCTGCCGGTGAAGGTCCATTGGACTTTCACGCTGCCCAGATTCTTCACGAACTCCTCTTGCGTGTTGATCAGGTCGGGTTGTTCGTAGCGGAAATAGAAAGCGTTCTTGAGGCCGAGGCCGGTCACGCAGTTCTTGCCGTAGAATGCCGGGATGGTGACGTCTTTGCCGAACGTGAGTTCGGGCAGCATGATGGGCGCGTAGACGCTGTTGGGCCAATCGAAGACGCCTTGACAGTGCGGGAAGGGGAGGGAGTCGGCCGAAAGGTGACCGCCGGCGCTGACGAGAGGGATCTGCATCTGGACGCCGCTCTCGACGTCGCGATAGAGAAACAGGCCCTGCTCCTTGCGGTTGCCTTTGTCGAAAATGACGTAACGGCCGCTCGTTCGGAGGGGCTCGGGCTTGGGGCCGCCGGTCGGCATCTGGATCGTTTTCGCCAACCGCGACCACTGGCAGAGGTAACGAGCGGAGTCAAAATTTGCCATCCGCGTGGTGTGGCTTTCGTAGGCGGTGCGCTCGGTGTCGCGAAGATCGAGGAAACCGTGGTCTTGGTCCAGATAGGTCTGGTAGAAAAACATGAACAAACGGCGCAGGATGTCGTAGTATTTGATCTTCTGGTCGTCCGGAATCCAGCCGTCGCGCAGGCCTTGGAGAATGAGGCTGACGCAGTGCATCTGGCCGTAGGCGCCGGCAGCGCGGCCAAAGGCCCAGCCGAGGCCGTCGGACCGGACGAGATCCGGCATCATTTTGATATATTTCTCGGCGTAGGTGCGGAGGGTGGGGAGCTTGCGATCGCGCACGCCGCTGTTGGCGTGAAGTTGGAGCGCCGAGCGGATAAAGACGAAGCTCATCACGCCGTAGAGATTGAAATTGCCGCCCATCCCGGGGCCGGCGTCGTCGAAGAAACCAGCTGAGCTGGTGGCGGTCATGCGCTCGACCATGCGCTCGATGAGCCGCGAGGTTTCGTCTTTCTTGGAAAGGCCGAGCGAGAAGCGGGCGACGGCCTTGGCGACGTTGAAGGCCTGCCAGTGGTTGTCGTAGTCGGAGCGGTGGAGCAGGGCCTTGTCGATGCGCTCGCGGGTCTCGTCAACGAGGCGTTCCCAGACGGGATTGCGCTCCTTGGAGGGGCCGAAACAGAGCAGGCCGAGCGAGGCGTAGGCCAGGCCGTTCTCGGCGGGCGGCTCGGTGAACATCTGGGCGGTGATGCAGCGGGCGGCGAGATCGACGATGTCGTGGCCCTTGAGGGTGGTCTCGCCGGTGGCGCGGTAAAACTCGCCGAGGGCGAGGGCGACGTGGCCGGGTTCGTCGGGGCGGGATTGTTCGCCGTTGGCCGGCAGAATGGTGCCGTCGGACTGGATCGAGTCGAGGTTGTGGCCCAACATTGAGCGGGCCATGTCGAGACATTGCTCGGAAAAACTATGCATGCGGAAGGATTTACGGTCTGAGACTGAGTAGCGGGAGGTGGAAGATGCCGACGCGGAAGACGGAGCGGCAAGAGCTAAGTTTCGGATTAGCGGGCGAGGAGCTTGAGGAACTCTGCGTTGGTCTTGGTTTTGGAAAGGCGCGCGATCATCGTGTCGGTGGCCTCCTCGATTTTCTGGGCGACGAGAGCGCGCCGGAAAAAGTGGATGCCCTCGAGGGTCTTGGCGTCGATCAGCAGTTCCTCTTTCCGGGTGCCGGAGGCGGCGATGTTGATCGCCGGCCAAAGACGCATCTCGGCGGCCTTGCGGTCGAGGACGAGCTCCATGTTGCCGGTGCCCTTGAACTCCTGGAAAATCACGTCGTCCATGCGGCTGCCGGTTTCGACGAGGACAGAGGCGATGATGGTGAGTGAACCGGCTTCCTCGGTGTTGCGGGCGGAAGCGAAAAGTTGGCGGGGTCGTTCGAGGGCGCGGACATCGAGACCGCCGGAGCCCGTGCGGCCGGAGTTCTTTGCGGTGTTGTGGGCGCGGGCGAGGCGGGTGATGGAGTCGACGAAGAGGACGACGTGGCGGCCGGTCTCGACGAGGCGTCGGGCGCGCTCGATGCAGAGGTCCGCGATGCGGATGTGGTTCTCTATCTGTTCGTCATTGGAGGAAGCCCAGATTTCGGCCGGCACACTGCGTTTGAAATCGGTGACTTCCTCGGGGCGTTCATCGACGAGAAGGACCATCACGAAGCACTCGGGATTGTTCTCGAGCACGCCGAGGGCCATGTCGCGGAGGAGCGTGGTCTTGCCCGTGCGGGGCGGGGCCACAATGAGGCCGCGCGTGCCTTTGCCGATGGGGCAAAAGAGGTCGACGGCCCGGGTCGTGAGACGGCCGTCCTTGAGTTCCATTTTGAGGTGCTTGTCGGGCGAGACCGTGGTGAGCGAGACGAAATCCCACTTGGCCCGGCGATCTTCGAGCGGCACACCGTCGATCGTCTCGATGAACTTCATCTTGGGATTGGGAAACCGGCCCTCGGCCGGGTAGGCGGTGCCGCCGATCATCATGCCGGCCTTCAGTTTGAAACGCCGGATCAACTCCTTCGGCACAAAGGTGTCGCTGGGCCGGCGCTTGCCGTTCTTGACCATGTCGAGCAACTGGCCGTTGCCGCCCTGACCGAGATCGATGTCGAGCACGCCTTCGACGTGGACCGTGCGTTCGAGGTAGGGCGGGGGCGCAGCCGGGGCCGGCGCGCCAGCGGGGCCGAACCCAAGGGCCGGCGCGAGGGCGGGGGCAACCGGGACGGGCACGAAGACCGGAGCCGGGGCGGGTTCGCTCGGTGCGGGCGTGGTCGCCAGCGGAGCCGCAGGCGGAGGCGGCGGGACCGGGACGGGAGCGGGCTCAACGGTTGTGGGCGCTGCTGTTTCTGTGAGGATGGGATCGGCCGGCGCAGCTACTTTGGCGCGGGCAGTCGTCTTTTTTCTTTGCATGACTTGATTCGTAGGGGGGATCGCGCCGCGTGCTTGACGCTTAAAACTCCGGGCTGAATAAG
>JBDNFZ010000758.1:0-2630 GCA_041689555.1 Opitutaceae bacterium
GATGTTGTCGTAGGTCTCCAGTTCGCTGACTTCGAGGATGACCTTGAGCGTCGCGTCGCCGCACGCCTGCACGACCGCCGCGATCTCGTCCTGCATTTCGCCGAACTCGCCCGCGAGAAACGCCCCGCGGTTGATCACCATATCGATCTCGTCGGCGCCGTCGGCGACCGCCGCCCTTACCTCTGCAAGGCGGGTCTTGAGCGGGGCCTGGCCGCTGGGAAACGCCGTCGCCACCGAAGCGATCCGCACGGCCGTATCGCTCCCGAGCGCCTTGCGCGCGTGCCGCACCATCGCGGGATAAACGCACACCGCCGCCACCTGCGGCACGCCCAACTCGGGATCGTGCGGTTGCAGGGCCTTCTGGCAGAGCGCGGCGACCTTGCCGGGCGTGTCCTTGCCCTCGAGCGTCGTGAGATCGACCATCGAGACCGCGAGTTTCAGGCCCTGCACCTTCGAAGCTTTCTTGATCGAGCGCGTGCCGTATTTCGCGACACGCTCCTCGATACCGATCTGATCGACGGTGCCGACTTCATCAAAGAGCCGCTGCAACGCGGCCTGCGGGGAATGTGCCAACATCACCGCACGCTTGCGCCGCGCCCCGGGGAAAACAAACGAAAACTCCGGTCCGCCTCCACGGTTTTCCGGTTTGGTTTCGTAAGTGTAGGCCAGCCCGCTTACGGGCGCGGTTTGGCGCGCGCGAGCGCGCTGGCCTACGGCAGGGTTGTTTTTGCGATCGGAACGCAAACCGTGGTTCCGCTCCCCTCGCGGCTTGCGCCGACGGTGCGCGCGTAGCTTTCTGGTCGCAGTTATCCCGATCATGAAAACCCTCCGCTTCATCACCCTCGCCACCGTCGCAGCCCTCGCGTTGTTCGCCGTTCTTCCCGTCGCCTCCCGCGCCACCGTTCCCGCGCCCCTTGCCGCCCTCGCCGCCGCCGACGACGAGCGCCTCGCCGCCACCAAGGCGGCCGACCCCGCGCGCCTCGCCGCGATTTTCTCCGACGACCTCCACTATGCGCACTCCAGCGGCAAGGTGGACACCAAGGAATCGCTCATCAAAGCCCTCGCCGCCCGCACCTCCGTCTATGAAAGCTTCGTTTACAAAGAGCGGAAGTTCACCGTTATCGGCCCGGGCCTCGCGACCATGACCGGCCGCGTGCTCGTCAAAGTCGGTCCTCCCGGAAAACCCAATGAACTCGACCTGAGCCTGCTCGCGGTCTGGCGCGAGGAGCAGGGCAAATGGCGTTTCCTCGCCTGGCAGTCCTGCCGGATGCCCGCCCCGGTCGCCGCCCCTGCGTCGAAGTAAGCCCGGCGTCGGGTCGCGCCGGCGCCTACTTCGGCGGCGCCTTCCAATACTCGTTGTCCACGCGCGCCGTCCGCATGCGCCCGGCGATCTCGGCGACGCGCTCCGGCTGTTGCGCCGCGAGATCGGTTTTTTCACCGAGGTCGTTTTCCAGGTCGAAGAGCTGGATCGGTGCGCTGGGCGAGAGGAGCCGGATGCCTTTCCAACGCCCGCCGACGAGCACCGCCTGGCTGAAGCCTCTCTCGAAAAATTCCCAGTAGAGATACGCGTGGCCCGGCTGCTTACCCCGGCCGGTCAGCTCGGGCACCAAGCTCACACTGTTGAGCCTCGGCGGCAACGTCGCCCCCGAGAGCTCCGCGAAGGTCGCCATCATGTCGCCGAAATAACCGACGTGCCCGGAGACGCCGCCGGCCCGGATTTTGCCCGGCCAGTGCGCAATGAACGGCACGCGGATACCGCCCTCGGTGAGGCTGCGTTTAAGTCCGGTCAACGGTCCGCTCGCCGCGAAGAAATCGGGGTTCTGCAGCGGTCCGCCCTCTCGATGCGGGCCGTTGTCGCTGGAAAACATGATCAATGTGTTCTCATCGAGACCGAGTTTTTTTAGGTGCGCCGCGAGTTCGCCGATCCCGGCGTCCATGCGCGTGATCATCGCCGCCTGCCCTTTTTGCACATCGGACCACGCTTGGTCCCCGTAGTCGCCGTAGGACGGCACTTCCTGGCCGTCGCCCAACTCGCGCGAGCGCTCGTTGTTGGCGTGGGGCACGACCAACGAGAGGTAGAGAAAGAACGGCTGCTTTTGGTGACGGTCGACGAAAGCCCGCGCTTCCTCGAAAAACAAATCGCCCGCGTATACCACCCGTTTCGTCGCGTAACCGGCCCCCGGCACGGGCCCGACTTGGGTGACGACGTTGGGCAACGCGACCTTCTCGCCGTTGCGCCAGAGGAAATCCGGATAGTGGTTGTGCGCGTGGGTCTGGTTGAGAAATCCGAAAAAATAGTCGAAACCCTGCCGTTCGGGCGCACCCGCGGTGCCGGCCTCGCCGAGGCCCCATTTGCCGACCAAGCCCGTCGCGTAGCCCGCCTGTTTCAGCACCCGGGCGACAGTGACATCGTCCGCCTGCAACGATTGCGCCGCCGCGCCGAGCGCTCCGGCGTTCCCGCGCACACGCGTCCGGCCGAGGTGCTGGCCCGTCATCAAGACGCTGCGCGAAGGCGCGCACACCGTGCTGCCCGCGTAAAACTGGGTGAATCGCATGCCCTCGGCGGCCATCCGGTCGAGGTGCGGCGTGCGGATGAGTTTCTGCCCGTAGGAGCCGAGATCGCCGTAGCC
>JBDNFZ010000759.1:0-2597 GCA_041689555.1 Opitutaceae bacterium
AAAAAAGCCCGCGGCGAGAAAGTCGTTCGCCGCGCGATCGAGGAAGGCATGAGCGCCACCGCGGCCTTCAAGAAATTCGGCATTCTCTGAACGAGCATTTTTTCAACCCCCGCTCCATTCGCCCGCCCTATTCCCATGGACAAATCCCATCTCGCCGCCGCTTTCGATCTCACCGGTCAGACCGCTCTCATCACCGGCGGCGGCACGGGCCTCGGGCTCGGCATGGCGCACTGTTTCGCCGCGGCCGGCGCGAAGGTCGTGCTGGTCGGTCGTCGCGCCGCCGAGCTCAACCAGGCTTGCGCGGCCATCGGACCGCAAGCTCACGCGATCGTCGGCGACATCACCCAGCTCGATACCATTCCCGCCCTCGTCGAGCGCGCGGAGCTGGCAGCCGGCCCCATCAGTATTCTGGTGAATAACGCAGGCGTGCATCTCAAAAAGCCCGCCCTCCAGACGACCGACGCCGAGTTCGCCCTCGTGTTGCAGACGCACGTCCACGGCGCCTTCGCTCTCTCGCGCGAGGTCGGGCAACGCATGGTGACGCGTCGCTCCGGCTCGATCATCTTCACGGCGTCGATGGCCTCGCTCATGGGTATTCCGCTGGTGGTCGCCTACTCCGCTGCCAAGTGCGCCTACCGCGGGCTCGTCAGTGCCCTCGCCACCGAGTGGGGCCCGCACGGCGTGCGCGTTAACGCGATCGCGCCCGGCTGGATTACGTCGGACATGATGGAAAAGGCCCTGAACAACGATCCCGCGCGCAAGGCCAAGATCCTCGCCCGCACGCCGCTCAACCGCTTTGGCGAAGCGTCCGACATCGGCTGGACCGCCGTCTATCTCGCATCACCCGCCGCCAAGTTTGTCACCGGTGTCATGCTGCCCGTGGATGGCGGTGCCGCGGAGAGTTTCTGATCCGTCGCGGTCACCTCGTTTCAACTCCGACCTCCACGCATGCCATGAAACTCGGCCTCGGGCTCTACCGCCACATGTTGAACCGCGACCATTTCCAGTTCGCGCGCCAAGCCGGTGCGACGCACATCGTCGCCCATCTCACGGATTACTTCAAAGGCGGTTCCTACAACCCCCGCGACAACCAGCCCACCGGCGGTGAGAGCGGCTGGGGCCGCGCCGGCGATCCCAATCTGCTTTGGTCGATGGAGGAGTTGGTCACGCTGCGCCGCGACATCGAAGCGGCCGGTCTCACGCTCGCGGCGGTCGAAAATTTCGATCCCGCCCATTGGCACGATATCTTGCTCGATGGTCCGAAACGGGCGCTTCACATCGAGAACGTGAAGACCGTGATCCGTCGGCTCGGTCAGGCGGGCATTCCGATCATGGGCTACAATTTCAGCCTCGCGGGTGTCGCGGGCCGCGTCACCGGGCCCTTCGCGCGAGGCGACGCCGTTTCTGTCGGCATGGCCGGTCCGGTCGATACCCCGCTACCACTCGGCATGGTATGGAATATGGTCTACGATCCCGCCGCGCCCGTCGGCACCTTGCCCTCGATCACGCACGAAGAGTTATGGCGGCGACTCGACGGCTTTCTGCGCGAAGTGCTGCCCGTGGCCGAGGAAGCCGGGGTCAAGCTCGCGGCGCATCCCGACGACCCCCCGCTGCCGATGTTGCGCGGCCAGCCGCGGCTCGTGTATCAACCGCAGCACTACCAAAAGCTGATCGACCTGAACCCGAGTCCGTCGAACGCCCTCGAATTTTGCATCGGCTCGCTCGCGGAGATGACCGAGGGCGATATTTACGAGACAGTGGACCGCTACAGTGCGCAGCAGCGGCTGGGCTACATTCATTTTCGCAACGTCACCGGTAAAGTGCCGACCTACCGCGAGACCTTCATCGACGACGGCGACGTGGATATGGTGCGGGTGCTCGGGATTCTCGCGCGCAACAAATTCGACGGGGTGCTCATCCCGGATCATACGCCGCAGATGACCTGCGCCGCGCCGTGGCACGTCGGCATGGCCTACACCTTGGGCTACATGCGCGCCGCGCTGAAGTGCCTCGGAATCAAGTAACGCGGCGCATGCAAAGCCACGCCTACCCCTCGCGGCCACTCTCGTCGCCGCTGCCCGCCACCGCGTCCGATCTCACGTTGACCGCCGACACCCCGTGGATCGTCGCGCCCGATGAACCCGAGCCGATTCAGCGCGCGTTGGAGGATGTGAAACGCGATTGGTATAAAGTCTTCGGCCACCTTCCCCTCGTTCTCTCCGCTCCGCCCGCCGACGGCTGGGATGGCCCGCTGCTTTACTTCGGCCTCGCGGCCAACACCGCCGCGACCAGCAAAATTATTTCCCCTCCCTTGCAAGGCCGCGAAGCCTTCGTGCTCGGCGTGCGGGCGGGCACGAACGGTCGGCCCGTGATCCTGGCGACGGGTGCGGATATGCGCGGTTCGATCTACGCCGCGTATGCGTTTAGCGAATACATCCTCGGCGTCGATCCGTGGTGGTTCTGGACGGACAAGGAGCCCGCCTTCCGCACCAGCATCGCGGTGCCCGCCGGCTACAACCTGCCCGTCGCCGCGCCCCCCTTTAAGTATCGCGGTTGGTTCATCAACGACGAGGACCTGCTCAACGGCTTCAGCCCGG
>JBDNFZ010000760.1:0-3902 GCA_041689555.1 Opitutaceae bacterium
CCGCGAGATTTTCATCGAGCCGCTCGCCTTCGACTTCATGCGTCGCGGCCTCGCCGCCGCGCTCCTCCTCGGCGTGAGCGGCGGCCTGCTCGGCTGCGTGCTCATGCTCCGCCGCCTCGCGCTCATGGGCGACGCGCTCTCTCACTCGCTCCTCCCCGGCATCACCCTCGCCTACCTCCTCTTCGGCCTCAATACCCCCGCCCTCTTCGCCGGCGCCCTCCTCGCCGGCCTGCTCACCGCCCTCGGCAGCGCGCTCCTCAGCCGCCTCACGCGGCTCAAGGAAGACGCCGCCTTCGGCTCGCTCTTCCTCGTCTTCTTCGCCGCCGGCGTCGCCCTCGCCGGCCGCCTCCCCTCGCGCCTCAACCTCCTCCACTTCCTCTTCGGCAACATCCTCGGCATCGCCCCCGCCGATCTCGTCCTCGCCGCCGCCGCCTGCGCCGCCACCGTCCTCGCCTTCGCCCTTTTTTACCGCCCCATTCTGCTCGAAACCTTCGACCCCGTCTTCCACCGCGCCACCGGCGGCCGCGGCGGCCTCGCCCACCTCGGCCTCCTCGCCCTCACCGTCGTCAACCTCATCGCCGCCCTCCAGGCCATGGGCGTCGTGCTCGCGCTCGGGCTCTTCCTCCTCCCCGCCGCCACCGCCTACCTGTGGTGCGAGAGCCTCCCGCGCATGTTGGTCGCCTCCGCCCTCACCGCCGCCGTCGGCGCCTGGGCCGGCATGCTGGTCAGCTACCACGCCGGCATCGCCAGCGGCGCGAGCATCGTCCTCTGCCTCGGCGCCGCCTTCCTTGCCAGTGCCTTCGTCAGCCCCCGCCACGGCCTCCTCCGTCGCAGAAGCTGATCCCCGCTTCCCCCGTCGCCCCGTTCCCCGACCACCCGATTTTTCCGCACTCCGCAATCAACAACCCACACTCCCATGAGCATTCCCGTCACCGTCCTCACCGGCTTCCTCGGCGCCGGCAAAACCACCCTCCTCAACCGCATCCTCACCGGCCGGCACGGTAAAAAAATCGCCGTCATCGAAAACGAATTCGGCGAAGTCGGCGTGGACAACCAACTCGTCATCCAAGCCGAAGAGGAGCTCTTCGAGATGAACAACGGCTGCATCTGCTGCACCGTCCGCGGCGACCTCATTCGCATCCTCAACCGGCTCGCGAAACGCAAAGACCCGCTCGACGCCATCATCATCGAGACCACCGGTCTCGCCGATCCCGGCCCCGTCGCGCAGACGTTCTTCACCGACGACGATATCAGGAAAAACTACCGCCTCGACGCCATCGTCACCATCGTGGACGCGAAACACGTGCTCCTCCACCTCGACAACGCGCCCGAAGCCAAGGAGCAGATCGCCTTCGCCGATGTGATCCTCCTCAACAAAACCGACCTCGTGCCCGCCGCCGATCTCGACGCGCTCGAAACCCGCATCCATCGCATGAACGCCGCCGCGAAAATCATCCGCACCCGCGACGCCGATCTCCCTATCGACCGCGTCCTCGACGTCGGCGGCTTCAACCTTTCACGCGCCACCGAAATCGACCCGCAGTTCCTCGAGCCCGAGTATCCGTTCGAGTGGGGCGGGGTTTACGCGCTCCCGGCGGGCGATGCCACGCTGACGATCAACGAAGGCCCGGATCCCGAGATGGACGTCGCGCTCCTTCCCGTGAAAAGCACCGCCGAAGCCGATCTCGCCGCCGCCCGCGAAGCCGCCGTGCTCATCTTTTCCGATTGGGAAACGGTGCTGAAACCGGGCGACGCCATTTTACAAGGCAGCACGTTGCAGCGGCTGAAGTTCCCCGCGTTCCCCGCCGGGTTCCCGGTGCGGATCGAGCGCGCCGGCCTCTACGCCCTCTACACGCAGCATCACCCGGACGAGTTCACCGCTTCCTTGAAATTCGCGGACGGCTCCCTCGCCGTGCCCGTCTGGCAACACGTCTTCAAACCCGACCATGAGCACGACGAAGAAGTTACCTCCGTCGGCATCACCACCCCGGGCGACCTCGACGGCAAGCGCCTGAACGACTGGGTCAGCACGCTCCTCCGCACCAAGGGCAACGACATCTTCCGCATGAAAGGCGTCCTCACCGTGCGCGGTTCGAACAAGCGCCTGGTGTTTCAAGGCGTCCACATGCTCTTCGACGCGAAATTCGACCGCGATTGGGCTCCGCTCGAAGCCCGCACCAACACCCTCATCTTCATCGGTCGCAATCTGGACCGCACCGCCCTCAACGCCGGTTTCCACGCCTGCCTCGCGTGAAGCGCGCCCGGAGCGGCGCGGGCGTCCCGCCCCTGTCCGCTCCCGGCGCCGCAGGCCCGCGCCACCCCCTGCCATGCATAATTTCATCCCGGCGTCTTCCCACGACGACGGCCCCGCCTTCACCGCGCACAGACCTCGCCCCGAACACGCGCGGGCCGTGAAGCAATGGACGCGCGACTTCCTCAAGCTCGACGACGATGCCGTCATCACGGTGATGGAACTCGCCTGTAGCGATCCCGGCTGTCCCGATGTCGAGACGGTGATCGCCGTCTTCGACGGCCAAGGTTCGCGCAAGTGGAAACTGCCGCACGCGCAGGTCACCGTTACCCGGATGATCGTGCACCGCGCCCTCGCCGCCGCGCCTCAATCCTGAAGCAGGCACGCGTCCAGCGCCGCCCGCACCGCCGCCTCGTCGAGGCCCACGCCGATAAACACCAGTTCCTGCCGCCGGTCGCCGTGCGGCTCCGCCCAAAGCGCCGCGATCAACTCCGGCCGCTGGTCGAGCCGCGCCTTGCCCGCCTCGATCATCGCCGCCCACCAATAGCTGAGAAAATCGTAACGCACGACGCCCCCCGCCACCGACAAGAACCCCATTTCGTCGGGTTGTTCGCGCGTCCAAAAATAGCCTTTGGCCCGCAGCAGTCCCGGCAGTCCCGTTTCCATCAGCGCGTAGAATTTCTCCTGCAAGAAGGGCCGGCGCGCTTGGTAAACGAAACTGCCGATGCCGTAGTTTACCTCGTGAGCCGGCCGCTCCTCCCGGCCGGCAGTGTTGGTCGTGAACCGCCCGGTGGTCGGCGACGACCGCACTGCTCCGTTCCCCGGCGCGACGAGGGCCAGCAGGGCGTCGGCAAGCTTTTTGACCCACACCGCCGCCCGCAAGGTCTCGCGGGCGTCGAAGCGCACGCGATCAAGCAGGACCCCGCTGGAAACGCGCCCGTGCTCCGCCCGCACGATCTCCGCGCGGGTGTTCAAGCCGTGCAAAATCTCCTCCAGGTGCGCGAGGTCGTCTGGACTCGCGAGGTCGCACTTGTTGAGCACGAGCACGTCGCAGCATTCCGCCTGCTCCAACATCAGCTCGAAAACCGGCCGCTGTCCCCCTCCGATGATGCCGCGCTCTTTCCGCGCCCGGTAGTCGCGCCATTTGCGCAGGAAAAAAGCCGCGTCGATCATGGTCACGAGGGCCGAGAGAGTGGCGACATCGCCCAGGCTCCGGCCAAACGGATTCTTCAGCACGAAGAGCGCGCCGAGGGCGCGGGGCTCGGCCACTCCCGTAGTCTCGACCAAAATATGCTCATAGTTCCCGTCCGCCGCCAGTTGGTAGATCGTCTCCGCCAATTCGTCTTTGCTGGAGCAGCACACGCAGCCGTTGCCGAGTTCCACCACGGTGCGGCCGACGCGGGCATCGGCGTCGTTCGCGCGCACGACGGCGCCGTCGATGTTGATCGCCGCCACGTCGTTCACCACGACGGCCCAACGTCGGCCTTTCGCCTGCGTGAGCAGGTGGTTGAGCAACGTGGTTTTCCCCGCGCCGAGAAAACCGCAGAGCACCGTGACGGGCGGGAGCGGAGACGTTTCAGGCATGGAGAAACCAGTTCAGCCCCTTCACTCGCACGACGAGCCAATCCGCCCTCCGAGCAGCGCCGCCGCC
>JBDNFZ010000761.1:0-2407 GCA_041689555.1 Opitutaceae bacterium
AAAAACCAGGTCGACCTCTTCGACGGCATCGTCCAAGCACTGGCCGCTCAGCCTTGGCTACCGCCGAAACCCCCGCCCGTTTCCCAAGCCCAAGCACCGCCAAACTCACCTCAGGCTAAAGTTGCCGCCTGAGCAGTTACGGCAACGATACGATCTGGCAGTCCTACGACAAGCAGATCACGCCCGTGCCCGAGCCCTCGACCTATGGTGCACTTTTCCTCGGTGCCTGCGCTGGCACTCATCTACTGGCGCCGCCGCCGCGCCTCCCGTCAGCCCAAGGCCTGACCGCTTCTCGTCGGTTCCCCGCGGGCATCCGTGCTCCAAACCGGCCCCGCTTTCCGTCTCTAGTTTTTCTCGAAGAGCCGGACCCCTAAATCGCCCGCCGCGATCACCCGGTGTTCCGGCAACTGCGTCCGGAACCATGTGCGCTGTTTCCTCACCAGCGCCCAGGTGTTCTTGCCGATCTCCGCGATCAGATTCGCTGCGGCCAAATTTCCGCCCAAAAGCGCCAGAGTCTCCCGATACCCAATCGCTCGCGCCGCACTCGGATTCCGCTCCAAACCCTCCGCTTTCAACCGCCGCACTTCCTCGACCAGACCCGCTCGCACCATGCCTTCGACGCGCGCCTCGATCCGGATTTTTAGCTCATCGGCGGGTCTCGTCAGGCAGGTGAGTCGCACTTCCCAATCGGCGAAGGGTGCCGGCTGGCGCAGAAAGTTTGCTCTCAAAGCCGCCATCGTCTGTCCCGTCGCCACACACCGTTCCAAAGCCCGCATCACCCGGATGGGGTTGTCCGTATCCAACTCCCCCAGCCCGTCCGGGTTCAGGCTCCGGAGTTCCATCACCAACGCCGCCAGCCCGCGGCTCTCGTAGCGCCCCACCACGCTTGCCCGCAAATCCGGAGGCACGTTTACATCGTCGACCACCGGGCCGAAAAAGCTCTTGAGGTAGAACCCGCTTCCCCCCGTCACGAGCACGCCGCGCCCGCGACCGGCGATCTCCTCGGCCAGACGACGCGCCTCGGCCACGTAGCGCGCGATGTCCATGCGGTCGGTTACGGCATTCGTATCGATGAGATGATGCGGCACCCGCGCCCGCTCGTCCGCCGTCGGCTTGGCCGTGCCGATGTCCATTCCCCGATAGAAAAGCAGGGAATCGCAGGACAGTATCTCCGCCCCTTCGGCTTCGGCCCAGCGTAACGCCCGTTCCGTTTTTCCCACGGCCGTAGGGCCGGTCAGGACATGGAGGATCGGTTTCACCAAAAGACCAAAAGCCCCTTTGTCCCGCGGTGCGAGGCGAAGAATCTCTCCGCCCGGTGACCTCCGGGCCAAGCCGGCGTCTAGAGATTCTTGGCCAACTCGTGGTGGGTAAACACCCGGTTCCGCCCGGCCTTTTTAGCCGCGTAGAGGGACCGGTCCGCCGCCCCGACCAGAAGCTCGATCCGACTTACATCCTGCGGCAACGTCGCCAAGCCCGCGCTCACCGTCAGCTTCAGCGTGGGCCCGCCCTCGACGACGATCGACTGGGCGGCCACCGCCGCGACCACCCGGCGTGCGACATCCGTGGCCGCCGCGCGGTCCGTCTGCACCAGCACCAAGGCGAACTCCTCCCCGCCATAGCGCGCCACGCGGTCAACCGTGCGCAACTGACCGGATAATATCTTCGCGACTTCCTTCAGCACGAAATCACCCGCCGGATGCCCGTGCGTATCGTTGACCGACTTGAAGTGATCGATGTCGACCATCACGAGCGACAGGGCATGCCCGAAACGCTGGGCCCGCTCCGCTTCCTCCGTCATGATCCGGTCAAACTCCCGCCGGTTTAGCATTCCCGTCAACTGATCGCGCGTGGCCAGCAGGCGCAACGCCTCCAACGTCTCGCCGAGCTTGAGCGCATACCGCAATGACCGCTCGAGTGCCCGCGGCGAAATCTCCCCTTTAACCAGATAGTCCAGCGCCCCCGCGTTCATCGCCTCGATGTCCACGCGATTCGAAGACTCGGCCGTCAGAAACACGATCGGCGTGCGGCACCCCCCCCGCGATCGCCTCGCGGATCAACTGCAGCCCGTCGCGTGGGCCGAGCTGGTAATCCAAAAGACACGCCACGTAGCCGCCCGCCATCAGCTCCTCCAAACCCTTCTCATAGGTCTCGGCCCAGACCAGTTCATATGCCTCGGCCTGGAAATTCTTGAAATGCGCCTGCGTGACCCGGAACTGGAGCCGGTCATCGTCGATCATGAGAATCTTTCGTGGCATCGGGCGAGCGAACCTCCTCGGTTCAATCAGGGCAAATGAAAAGGCGCGGATCGTGCCGATTCACCGCTCAACGCCGGGTGCCCGCCACCAATTCGGTCGCCCGTGCGATCAGAGCGGGAGCGATCTTGGTCTTCGTCGTCAGGTTATCGCTG
>JBDNFZ010000762.1:0-2798 GCA_041689555.1 Opitutaceae bacterium
GGCATCGGCCATAGCCTCATGGACGAAGCCGCCCGCCTCACCGGCGGCGAAGGCGAGTTCGCCATGATCGTCGCCACCCTCACCGCCGCCAACCAGCGCGAGTGGCAGAAACACATCGAGGCCCGCCTCAAGGAAAAGTATCCGAAAATGAAACTCGTCGCCGTCCGCCCCTGCGACGACCTCAAGGACAAGGCCCAGTCCGAGGCCACCGCGATGCTCGGCGCCCATCCCAACCTGAAACTCATCATGGCCATTTGCTCCCCCGCAGTCCCCGGCGCCGCCGAGGCTGTCAAACAGGCCGGCAAGACCGGCAAAGTAAAAGTCATCGGTCTCGGCCTTCCCAATGAAAACCGCCGCTACGTGAAGGAGGGCGTCACCGACAGCGTCATCCTCTGGAACACCGTCGACCTCGGCTACCTCACGATCTACGCCGGCGTCGCCCTCGCCAAAGACGAACTCAAGCCCGGCGCCAAATCCTTCACGGCCGGTTCCCTCGGAACCTTCGCCATCGTCGGCGACAGCATCCTCCTCGGAAAACCGTTCGTCTTTAACCGGGCCAACATCGACCAGTTCGACTTTTAAGCCGATTGGCGGCGAGGTCACCGCACCTTTTGTCTCCACGCGACCATGCGACGAAGATTTGCGGCGAAACCCAACGTTGCCCGTCGTCAGTCTTGAACCCCCCGGGCATAGCCCGGTCCCGCCCGCGATTCTGAACGCGATCTGGCGCTACGTCCCCGGCGAAGCGGCGGCCTCGCCCCGGGCCCGCCGCCGCACTTCAGCCCCGGGTGCGGGCCAGCCGCTCCAGCAACCGCACCCAGCCCGCTTCCGCCGCCGCCCGATTGGCAGGGGTCGCGTCGGGCTCCTCATCCAGCCGCATGAAAGCAAGCAGAAGCGAGACGGTTGAGAACAATCCTTTCTTCAAAAGGAAAGCGTCACGGCTTCTCCTTCCCCGTGGCCAGCGAGGGCGTCAGCGACTCGCCCTTCACGCGGATACCCGTGAGTTTCTGGATCACCAGCTCCGCCTGATCCTCGACCACATCGACAAGCGTATGCCGCTGGTGAATGTCGATCGCGCCGACGACATTGCCCGGCAGGCGGGTCACCCCGGCGATCTTTCCCACGATGTCCGCCGGCGTGATGAGATGTTTGCGCCCGACGTTGATGAATATCGTTTTGAATCCCTGTTCCCGACCCGTCCGGCTGATCGGGGCCACATCGCCCTCGGCTCGCAGCGGTTCGCGGTGAACGTCCGCCGGTGGCCGCGGCGCAGGCACGGACGCGGCGATCTTCGGCCGCACTGCCGTCGTGGCCGGGCTCCGCGTCGCGGCCGGAGCCGCGCCGGCCGAGGCCGCCGGCGCCGTCGGGGCGGCGGGGATAGCCTTCTTCGTCGCCCAACTCGGAGCCGAGCTCGTCGGGGGCAGCGCCGCCGGCTTGCCCTCGGGCTTCTCCGGCCCGCCGCCGCCCTGGAGCAGATGGATCAACGCCGAGCAGATGTCGGTGCTCGGGTAGCCTTGCTCCAACAGCCGGTCGATCATGCGGTCCTGTTTGCGGAATTTCGCCGCGTTCAGCGTGTCGCGCAGCTTTTCGAAAAACACATTCTCCCGCGCCTCTTCCACCTGATCGAGCGACGGGATGTTCTCCCGCCGGATCTTGAGCTTCGCGTAGCGGATGAAATTCTGGAGCACCCAGAGTTCACGCCCGCAGACAAAGGTAAACGCCCGCCCCGCCTTGCCCGCGCGCCCGGTGCGCCCGATGCGGTGCGTGTAATCCTCGGCGTCGTTCGGCAGGTCGTAGTTGAACACGACCTCGAGGTCGTCGACGTCGAGCCCGCGCGCCGCCACGTCCGTCGCGACGAGAAACTCGAAACCGCGCCGGCGGAATTTGTCCATCACCCGGTTGCGCTGCATCTGCGTGATGTCGCCGTGCAGCCGGTCTACCGCGTAGCCGCGCGCCGCCATGATCTCCGCGAGTT
Organism: Opitutaceae bacterium; assembly: GCA_041689555.1. Lineage (GTDB taxonomy): Bacteria > Verrucomicrobiota > Verrucomicrobiia > Opitutales > Opitutaceae > Tous-C4FEB. Next base: position 1,976 of record JBDNFZ010000762.1, read on the forward strand.
CGTCGCACATGATCTTGGTGCTGCAAAAGATGATGCCGTAGCGGAAATCATGCACGTCGATCAGTCGCGTCAGCGCCTCGATCTTCGAGCGGCGATCCACCTCGAAATATACCTGGTCCACCTGCGGCGCATTCTGCGCCGAGGACTCGATTTTGATCCAGGCCGGATCCCGCGAGTAGCGCTTGATCAGGTCTTGGATCGCCCTCGGCATCGTGGCCGAGAAGAAAAGCAACTGGCGCGTCTCCGGCACCGCCGAGAGGATCTTTTCGATGTCCTCGCGGAAACCCATGTCGAGCATCCGGTCGGCCTCGTCGAGGATCACCAGCTTCAGCTTGTCGAGCTTCAGCGAGCCGCGATCCATGTGGTCCATCAAACGCCCCGGCGTGCCGATCACGACCTGCGCGCCCGCGTCGAGCCCACGGAACTGCCGCTCGTAGCTCTGCCCGCCGTAGACCGGCAGCTCGCGCAGCCCGCGCTTGAAAAACGCCAGCTTTGCCACCTCCTCCGCGACCTGCACCGCCAGCTCGCGCGTCGGCAGCAAAATCAACACCTGCACCGCCCGGCTCTGCACATCGACCTTGTCGATCGCCGGAATCGCAAACGCCGCCGTCTTGCCCGAACCCGTCGAGGACTGCCCGACGACATCGCGCCCCTCGAGAATCGTCGGAATGACTGCGGTCTGAATCGGCGAGGCTTCCTCGAAGCCCATCTTTTCCACGGCCTTCAGGACCTCGGGCGATAGCCCCAACTCGGTAAATAAACGTTTTTCCATGCCTCAACCTGACCCCGCCGGGAGCAAAATGAGAGCTAAATCTAAACCGCC
>JBDNFZ010000763.1:0-1676 GCA_041689555.1 Opitutaceae bacterium
CGCCCCGGTCACTGAGCGCTCGCAAGCGAGCTGGCCTACAAAGGCGGGTGCGGCTTCGTTCAACCCGGAGATGCGTCCGCGGGTGGAACCGTTCTCAAGGCGATTTCGGAGGGGGCAGGTCGGAGACCCGCCCCGCTTTTTCGGGCTCACTCCTCCGACTGGAGCGCGGCGACGACCGAGAAATCCTCCAGCGTGGTGGTGTCGCCCTTGATCACGCCGCCGTTGGCGATCTCCTTGAGAATGCGACGCATGATTTTTCCGCTGCGGGTCTTGGGGAGACCGGCGGCGAAGCGGACGGTGTCGGGTTTGGCGATCGAGCCGATCTCCTTGCCGACGTGGTTGCGGAGTGCCTCCTTGAGTTCTTCGCTGCCGACGTGGCCGCTCTTAAGCGTCACGAAGACGACCAGCGCCTGGCCCTTGAGTTCGTCGGGCCGGCCGACGGCGGCGGCTTCGGCGACGGCGGGATGGGAGACGAGCGCGCTCTCGATCTCGGCGGTGCCGAGGCGGTGGCCGGAGACGTTGAGCACGTCGTCGATGCGGCCGACGATCCAGAAGTTGCCGTCCTTGTCCTGCCGCGCGCCGTCGCCGGTGAAGTAGACGCCGGGCTGGCCGTGAAACTCGCTCCAGTAGGCTTTTTTGTAACGCTCGTCGTCGCCCCAGAGCGTGCGGAGCATAGAGGGCCAAGGCTTCATGATAGCGAGTTTGCCGCCGGTGTTGCGCGGGACTTCTTTGCCCTGCTCGTCCAAGATTTTCGGGACGATGCCGAAAAAAGGTTTGGTCGCGGAGCCGGGCGTGCAGGCGGTGACTCCGGGCAGCGGGGTGATCATGATGGCCCCGGTCTCGGTCTGCCACCACGTGTCGACGATGGGGCATTTCTTTTTGCCGATCATCTTGTGATACCACATCCAGGCCTCGGGGTTGATCGGCTCGCCGACGGAACCGAGGAGCCGGAGCGAGTCGAGCCGGTGGCGGAGGACGTAGTTGTCACCCCAGCGCATGAACGCACGGATGGCGGTCGGCGCGGTGTAGAGAATGGTGATCCCGTGGCGGTCGATCATGGACCAGAAACGGTCGGGCTCGGGCTGGTTGGGCGCGCCCTCGTAGAGGAAGACCGTCGAGCCGTTGGCGAGCAGGCCGTAAACGACGTAACTGTGGCCGGTGATCCAGCCGATGTCGGCCGAGCAGAAATAGCGGTCGGTCTCTTTCAGGTCGAAAACGTAGTGGGACGTGAGTTTTGCGCCGAGGAGGTAGCCGGCGCTGGTGTGGAGCACGCCCTTCGGCTTCCCGGTGGATCCGCTGGTATAGAGAATGAAGAGCGGGTGCTCGGAATCGAAGGCCTTCGCCTTGTGGGTATTCGGCGCGCCTTCCCAGGCGTCCTTCCACCAGACGTCGCGGCCGTCCTTCATGGTGACGGGATTGCCGCAGCGTTTGACGACGATCACCTGCTGGACGGTGGGCGTGCCCTCGACGGCTTTGTCGACGTTGGCCTTGAGTTCGATGACCTTGCCGCGACGCCAACCGCCGTCGGCGGTGATGACGAGTTTGGCGCGACAGTCGTTGATGCGGTCCTTGATGGCCTCGGCGCTGAAGCCGCCGAAGATCACGGTGTGGACCGCGCCGACGCGCGCGCAGGCGAGCATCGCGATCACGGCCTCGGGAATCATCGGCATGTAAAG
>JBDNFZ010000764.1:0-8354 GCA_041689555.1 Opitutaceae bacterium
ATGCCGTCAAGAGCACCGACTACACCCAGGTCATCCCCGACTACATGGGCGAGCTCGATGGCCAGCGCCTTTTCTTCGTCGCCAGCGACAAGGCGGGGTTTGTCAGCAAATTCGGCAACAGCGTCTACGAAAACGCCTCCTTTCTCGGCAACATCGACGCCGCCTATCAGATTTATGCGACCTACGAGGCCCGCGCCGAAAGCCGCATCAATTGGATCTTTGACGAACTCAACAAGGATTTCGACCTCACCACGAACACAACCTATCGCAGCGACAGGACCAAATCGGAGTGGCCGGCCACCCTAGCGAATGCCGACGCCCTGTGGCGCGACCGCCTGAAGTTCGAGTTGATCGCCGAGATCCTCAACAAAAAGACCGTCGAACAAGCCAGGGTCGCGGTGCGCAAACGTTACGAACGCATGCTCAAGAATCTCGGTGAAATCGAAGGCCGCGATCTTGCCGAAATCTATCTCGGTTGTATCGCGCACCTCTACGATCCTCATTCCACCTACTTCTCCGCCGAAACCTTCGAGGATTTTGGCATCAATATGAAGCTGCAATTGGTCGGAATCGGAGCGTTGTTGAGCGTGGAGGACGACAACTGTTTTGTTAAGGAGATCATCCCCGGCGGCCCGGCCGATCTCGGACGCGAGCTCAAGCCCAACGACCGGATCATTTCCGTTTCGCAAGGCGGGGCCGATCCGATCGAGGTCATCGGCATGAAGCTTCGAAAGGTAGTCGATATGATCCGCGGTCAGAAGAATACGCAGGTCCACTTGATCGTGCAACCGGGCGACGCCACCGACCCGTCCACCCGCAAGGAGATCATCATCACGCGCGACGTCGTGAAATTAAACTCCTCCCGGGCCCACGCCGCGATCTTTCAGGTGCCGGGGGCCGACGGGGTCAACCGCCCCCTCGGCGTCATCACCCTGCCCTCCTTCTACGGTCCCGCCGACGACGGCGACACCGATCGCGAAGCAGGCAAGTCCGGCGCCACTCAGGATGTCGCCCGACTGATCGACCAGCTCAAGGAAGCCGGGGTTTCAGGCTTGGTCCTCGACCTGCGGCGCAACGGCGGAGGCTATCTCACCGAAGCCATCGAGCTAACCGGTCTTTTCATCCGCCGAGGACCCGTCGTGCAGATCAAGGACTACTCGGGCGCGATTCAGGTCGATAGCGACCGCAACTCCTCGATCGCTTACACGGGCCCGCTCGCCGTGCTGGTGGATCGCTTCAGCGCCTCCGCCTCGGAGATCGTGGCCGGGGCCTTGCAGAACTACGGCCGCGCCATAGTCCTCGGCGACACTTCGACCCACGGCAAGGGCACTGTGCAGACCGTAATGGAAATGAAGAATATTTCCCGCCTTCTCGCCAACTCCCCGGCTAAAACCGGCGCGGCGAAGATCACCATCCAAAAATTCTACCTGCCGGGTGGTGCTTCGACCCAGCTCAAGGGCGTCGTCCCCGATATCATTCTTCCTTCGATCGACGACTATCTGCCCATCGGGGAAGCTTCCCTATCCCACGCTCTCGTCTGGGACCAGATTCCCACCAGCTTCTACGACGGCGCCCCGCTGGACCCGAAGATCCTCTCGCCGCTTCGCCGCTCCAGCCTCGATCGCCAAGCGAAGCTCGAAGAATTCACTTATCTCAGGCGCAACATCGACTGGTTCAAAGAGCGTTTGGAGCAGCAAAAACTCGTCTCGCTAAACCTGGAACAGCGCCGCGACCAAAAAGCCACCGACTCCGGTTTCCGCAAGACCATGAACGCAGAACGCGACCGCCTCGCCCTGGCTGACTTCGCTTTCAAAGAGTATCGCCTCGCGCCTCCGGCCCCACCCCGGATCAAAGCCCCGAAGAAGGACGGCGACGACGAGGACGAAGAACCCGAGGAAGAAGGGAACCGCAGCTATCCCAAGCTCGACATCCACCTCCGCGAGGCATTCCGCGTCATCGCCGACGCCATCGAGCTGGGCCGCAGCCACGAGTTTTCCGCCAATACCAAGCCGCCCCTGACCGCCGACAGCAAAGGCTGAGCGGTCCGCCGGCCTCGCGTCAGGTTGGGCCGAACCACGCCAGCAGGAATCGATCACGACCGGTCAGGTCCCGCCGGGTCTCGCTCTTGCCGTAACCGCAGCGGCCGACGATCGCAGCCAAAGCCGCGTGCTGGGCGATTCCCGTCTCGAGCGCGAGTAATCCGCCGGGAGCAAGGAACTCCGGGGCCGATTCCACGATCAACCGCAAATCAGCAAGGCCGCCCTCGTCCGCCACCAACGCGGAGACCGGTTCAAACTCCCGCACCTCCGGAGCCGCCTCGACCCGCTCCGCCGCAGAGAGGTAAGGCGGATTCGCAACGATCAGGTCAAACCGACCTCCGGGTGGCAGCGCCGAATACCACTTTCCCTCGACCAGCGCGACCCTCGCGGTCAACTCGGCCCGTTCGACGTTCTCCTTCGCCAAGGCCAGCGCCTCGGCGCTGCAGTCCACCGCCGTCACCGTCGCCTGCGGCATCGCCTTGGCCAGCGCGAGCGCGATCGCACCACTGCCGGTGCCCAGGTCCAGCACCCGCGCGGTCGGCGATAGGTTCAGGTCCACAATCATCTCGACCAAGAGTTCCGTCTCGGGTCGAGGGATCAGCGCCCGTTTGTCGACCTTGAGCGACACCCCGCCGAAATCCATCGTGCCGATGATATACTGCAACGGTTCGCGCTGCGACCGGCGGCGCACGAGCGGTCGGATTTTCTCCAGCTCCGGTTCCGCCAGAATTCGCTCGAACTGCAGATAGAGCTGCATGCGTTTGAGCCCGAGCGCGTGCCCGATCAGCAACTCCGCATTCAGGCGCGGCGACTCCACGCCCCGGCCGCCAAAAAACTCCGACGTTTTCTGGATGATTTCGAGGACCGATGGCATCTCAATCCTCGTCGTCGGCCGCCGCCCGCGCGGGCTCGAACGTATGCCCGTTCAACGCCGCCAACTTCACCTGGTAGTCCGCCTTCTGCAGCGCCGTGATGATGGCTCCGATGTCGCCGGCCATGATTTGGGGCAGGCTGTAGAGCGTCAGGCCGATCCGGTGGTCGGTCACCCGGTTCTGGAGAAAATGGTAGGTGCGGATCCGTTCGCTGCGGTCGCCCGATCCGATCTGATTCCGGCGCACGGCCGCATACTTCGCGTGCTCCTCGTCCTGCCGGCGCTGCAGGAGGCGCGAGCGCAGCACCGTCATCGCCTTCGCCTTGTTTTTGATCTGCGAGCGCTCGTCGGCGCAGGTGACGATCAGCCCGGTCGGCTTGTGGAGAATCTGCACCGCCGAGTCCGTCGTGTTCACCCCTTGGCCACCCGGTCCGCTCGCCCTCGCGACCGTGATCTCGAGCTCCTGCGGATCGACGATCACGTCCACCTCCTCGGCCTCCGGCAGCACGGCCACCGTCACGGTGGACGTATGAATCCGCCCGCTCGCCTCGGTAACCGGCACCCGTTTCACCCGCTGCACTCCGCTTTCGAATTTCAATTGTTTGTAGACATCGGTGCCCGTGATCAGGAAGACGGTTTCACGGAATCCACCGCGCTCGGAAACGCTCGCGCTGATCGGCTGGATCTTCCAACCCTGCGTATCGGCGTAGCGCTGGTAGACCCGGGCCAACTCCGCCGCAAACAGCGCCGCTTCCTCGCCGCCCGTGCCGGCGCGGATTTCCATGATGGTATTGCGCGAGTCGCTGGCCTCGGGCGGAATCATCGCGAGGAGCACGGTTTCCCGCAACGCGGCGGCCCGCGCCCGCAAGTCCGGCAACTCGGCGGCGGCGAGTTCCTTCATCTCGGAATCGGCCTTCGGGTCGCGACTCATTTCCGCAGCCTCGACGATTTCCTGTTCGATGCGCTCGTGCCGGCGATGATCGGCCACGAGCTGCTGGAGCTTTTGGTGCTCGCGCATCACCTCGGCGGCGCGGCGGGAGTTGTTGTAGAACGACGGCTCCGCCATCTGGGCGTCGAGTTCATCGAGCCGACGGCGAAAAGGAGCGATTTCAGGCAGAGAATCCATGGGACCGGAGAGGGAGCGCGGGCGGCGATTTGCGAATTGCGCGGGCCACCGGGTGAGGCTTGTCTGCGACCCGACTCCGCGCGAGGCAATGCTTGCCTAGCGGTGTTGATCAGCAATGGCCACAACGCTCTTCACTCAAAACATCATCGCCTGCATCTGGGATTTCGACAAGACCTTAATCCCCGAATACATGCAGTCGCCGCTCTTCCGTCGCTACGGGATCGACGAGGCGACCTTCTGGGGCGAGACCAACGCCCTCGTCGGCCACTACAAGCAGCGCGGTTACCACCTTTCGCCCGAGATCAGCTATCTCAACCATCTGCTCACCTACGTGCTCGCGGGCCCGCTCTCCGGCCTGAGCAACAAAACCCTGCGCGAATGCGGGCGGGAAATTGAATTTTATCCCGGCCTGCCCGGCTTTTTTGATCTCGCCAAATCCTTCGTCACCGAGCGCCCGGAGTATCGGAAACACGAGATCGCCCTTGAGCACTACGTCGTCAGCACCGGCCTCGCCGAGATGGTGCGGGGGAGCGCCATCGCGCCGTTGGTCGACGGGATCTGGGCCTGCGAATTCATCGAGAGCCCCCTCCAGCCCGGCTTCCTCCGCCAGAAGGAACTCGCCATCGAGGCCGCCGCCGAGATCGCCCAGATCGGCATGGTCATCGACAACACCACCAAGACCCGCGCCCTCTTCGAGATCAACAAGGGCACCAACAAAAACTCAGCCATCGAGGTAAACTCCAAGATGAACGAGGAGGACCGCCGCATCCCGTTTCAAAACATGATCTACATCGCCGACGGTCCGAGCGATGTCCCGAGTTTCTCCGTCGTGAAAGGCAACGGCGGCAAATCCTACGGCGTCTACAATCCCGCCAAGCCCGAGGAATTCGCGCAGAACGACCGGCTCCGGCAGGTCGGCCGCATCGACCACTACGGGCCGGCCGACTACACGGCGAACAGCAACACGACCCAATGGCTGCGGATGCACATCCACCAGATTTGCGACCGCATCGTGGCCGACCGCGAGGCGGCCGTCACCGCCAAGGCCTCCCGCGCCCCCCGGCACCTCAACGCCTCCCCCGAGGAAGCCGCCGCCCAACGCGGCGCCAAAGCCGCGCCCAAGCAGGCGTCGTTTTTGGAGTAGGCCGCCGCAACGAGCACGAGAGGCCCGAACAAGTTGGAAAAAAACACGCCGACCCATGGGCCGGCGCGCGTGAGTTAGAAAACCTCCGTGCGGATTAGTTTGGACTAATGATCACGGGATTGACCGGAATTACGATTGGCTGAGACGGCGCCGGTGCCGTCGGCGGTGCCGTCGGCGGTGCCGTCAGGTTGCTCCCCGACGGCGCGGTGATCTGCGGCGGCTGCGCGCCGACAGCGGTCGCGCCGACTGCGGCACCCACAGCCGCCGAGTTAACAATGCCCTGAAGACCCTGGGTGGCGACACCGTTGGCCGTCGCTGTCGTGACCGCGGCATTCGTGATGTCTTGGGCGAGTTGCTGGGCCGTAGTCGTATTCGCTGCCGGAGTGCCTTTGACCGCACCCTGGACCGCCGCTTCCGTCACGGCCGCCGCCGTCGCCGCCGCCACGCTTTTGACCGCAGCATTCGTCGAGGTGGTGACCGCAGTGATCGCCTGCTGCGTAAAGGTGGCCGCTTGAGCCGGCAAAGCCGCCGAGGCCGCATTCACCACCGCCGCCAGCACGGCTGTGGCTGATTCGGGTGAACTCACCGCACTTGCACCGCTCTGCACGCTGCTCGCCACAATCTTCACGGCTTCGGCGATGTCATTCGCCAAACTCGGATCCGCCTTGATCATAGCGGCTAGCGCGGTCACCGCCTCCCCATTGGCCGAAGCCGTGCCAACCGGGATATTGAGGATCACGCCGCTTGCGAGAGTGACGGTCACAATGCCGCTGAGTGTCGCCACCGTCGAGCCCGTGAGATTGACCTTCACCGAATAGACTGTGCCCCGCGCCGCCGCCACACCCTTGGGCGTGCGGACGCCGTAGCGGTTGATCAATTTTTTGGCCGGATCGAGGGTCGAAACGATATTGCCCTGCTTGAGATCGAGGGTGGCCGTCTGCTCGGTAACGACTTCGCCGTTCTTCACGATCGCGAGTTTTTCCATCAGGACGGTCGAGCCTGCTTGAATTGTGGAGATGACACCCGGCAACGTCTCGAGCGTAAGCTCCGCGCCCACCCCGGTGGTGACGATCGCGCCCTCGGGGATCACACTGTTGAGGGCCAGCGGCGTGGCGGCCGTCGCGCCCGCCAGCATGACCTCGGCCGTGCCCGTAAGCTTGATCACTTTGGCCTCATGGGCCGCCGCCTGATCGACGAGGCATAAGACGAAGGCGAACAGGGAAAGCAGACGGATTATGGTTTTCATGAATGAAATTGGGCCTTGATTGGAACCAAAACAGGCCGGATTTACGAGCCGGAGTTCGGGCAAACCGTCCTAGTCTCGAAAAGTTCAAACACCGCCACAGGCTGCGCTTTTCCTTTCACCGGAACGTCACCGCGCGGCTTCAGTTCGAGGCCGCCCGCCCTCAACAGCGGGACCAACGCCTCGCCCACCAGCGTCCCCGCTTTGAGCTCCTTCGTCAGGCTCTCCAGCCTCGAGGCGAGATTCACCGCGTCGCCGATGACCGTGAATTCCATCCGCCGCGGCGAGCCGATGTTGCCCACCAGCACGGCTCCGTGGTTCAGCCCGATGCCCATCCGCAGCTCCGGCCGACCCGCTTGGCGCCAGCCCACGTTCAGTTCCGCCAACCGCCGGTGCATCTTCAGCGCCGCCCGCGCCGCCTTGGCCGCGTCGGCTTCGGACCCGTCGCTCGTGAGATCGCCCCACACCGCCATCACCGCGTCGCCGATAAATTTGTGCAGCGTCCCGCCCTCCTCGTGGATGCACTCCACCATCGCCGCGAGGTATTCGTTGAGCAGCGCGATCAATTCCTCCTGCCCCGTGCTCTCGCTCAGGCTCGTAAAATCCCGCAGGTCGGAAAACAGGATGGTAACCGGCCGCCGCTCGCTGCGCACCGCCGCGCCTTGTTTCTCCAACAGCATCTTTTTCAGCAACTCCGGCGAGAGATAGGCGCCAAACATCCGGTTTACCTCCTCCCGACCGCGCTGCTCCTGCACGATCCGGCGCACACCGACATAGGCCTGGAGCGCCGCGAAGCCCAGCAACGGACCGACCACCGGCAGCCAGAGACTCCACTTCACCCAAACCGCCGCCGCCGCCGTTACGTAAGCCGCAGCCGCCAATCCGGTGAACCACACCAACACACCGACCGGCCGGCGTCGGCCGACAAAGATGCCCGCATAACCGAGCGCCACGCCCGCCCACCACACCAGCGCAAACGGTGCTTCGCGCACGTAGTCGCCGCGCAGCATCGAGTTCACAAGATTGGCGTGGATCAGCACCAACGGGGTCAATCCCGCCCTCGGGCTCGGTCCGATATCGGCCTTCCCTAAAACCGTCTGCCCGACAAAAACGATCCCGTCCTTCAACCTCGGCGGCGGCGGGACGAAGGGTTTTCGCTCCACGAAATTCTCATGCAGGTTCAGCAACGCCTGAATCGTGCTGTAGGTGAGAAAATCGTGGTGGCCATACCGGTCCTGATCGTAGCGATAGTTGAGCCAGTGCGTCCCGTCGGCCGCGATCGGCACCCGCCATTCCCGCCCCCGGCCGGTCAGGTAGACAGCGTCGCCCAAGCGGACGCGCACCGCCTCGGCCGGCACGTCGAGGTAGGTCATCAGCGTCTGAAGGCCCAGCGAGGGGAAAACATCCCGACCCACTCGCACGACCAGCGGGATCGCCCGCCTCAAGCCGTCCGCGCCCGTCGGCGTGTCGGCAAAGCCATACCAGCTTACGGCCCGCAGCCGCGGAAAGGGCAGCAGGGCAAAGTCCGCTCCGACCAGGCGGGTCCGGTCGCCTTCGACGTCGGTCAGCGGCCGCGTGAGCGCCGGCCCGTCCGTGCCGGGCGCCACGTCGGTCGCTTCGGCCGTAGTCGCGGCGGCCGTGACGACCCGGATCCCCCGGTCCCGCACCGCACGCACGCTCGCGGCGAACGCCTCGTCGCCTCCACCTTCGCGTGTGGCGTCGAGAATCACGTCCCACGCGATCACGGCCGGGGGCGTAAAGACCATCAGGTCGATCAGGTCGCCGTGCACCTTTCGGTCCGGCGGCCACGGGATCTGCGCCTCGGTGTTCTCGTCGTAGAGCACCACCACGATTCGTCCGTCGGGCGGCTCCTGAAAATGGGCCCGCCATTGCGTGCGCCAATCCAACGTGCGGTATTCCGCCAGCTGCAA
>JBDNFZ010000765.1:0-6034 GCA_041689555.1 Opitutaceae bacterium
CATGAAGGAACGCATCCATTCGATGTCCCGCCACATCAGGTTCGCAGGGAGCACGAGGTCGACGGTCTGCACCGACGCCGGTTCCGTGATGCCCACGTAATGGGGATAACCGACGCCCGGCGGCAGCGTGAACGGCGTCCGCATCTGCCGGTTACTGGCCCCGTCGAGCGGAGCGTCGACCGTGACGCAGATCGCCTTCACGCCCGCAGCTTGGACACGTTCGATCAAAGCACGGCTAAGGCCACGGTCCTTGAAGACATAGAGCTGGAACCATACTGGATGTGAAGCGGCCGCCATCACATCTTCAATGCCTGTGTTCGATCCGGAGCTCAGGACCATGGTCGCTCCGAACGCCCCTGCCCCGCGTGCAGTGGCCAGTTCACCCTCGGGATGCGACAGCTTGTGACCCGCAGTCGGCGCGAGCAGGATCGGTGTGTTCATCTTCTGGCCCAAGCGCGTCGTCGAGCAATCCAGTCCGGAGAGATCGCGGAGCACCTGTTGCTGCAACCGAATGTCGCGGTATTTTTCGCGGTTCCACCGCAGGGTGATCTCATCCGCCGCGCCGCTGGCAACATATTCGTAAACCGACGGCGACATCACCGTCCGCGCCAACGCCTCGACGTCGTCAAGATTGAATAACTGATTGAGCGGCGACATGAGGCCGGTCGGTTTGGTCGCTGACGGTTTGGAATCGGAGGCACCCTTGAGTGTGCCCAGAGCCACGCTGCTGGCGCCTAGGGCGGTCAGGAACTCTTTGCGGTTCATCGGCGGTTTCATCTGAGGGTCTTGAGGTAGGCGATCAGATCACGGCGCTGGGTTTCATCCGCGATCCCGTGAAAAGGCATGGTGTTGCCCGGGACCGCCGCCTGGGGATCGGCGATGAAAGCATCGAGTGTGTGGTCTGTCCACGAGCGCCGCGCGTTGCGCAGGGCCCGGCTATAACGGTAACCGGGAACACTCCCGGCCGCCCGGCCGAAGATGCCCCGCAGGTCCGGACCGGGATTCGGCACGTCGGCGGCCCGCTCACTATGACAGACCATGCACTGGTTGAAAACCACCAGCCCGCTTTCCGCATCACCCGGTTTTTCCGCTGCCTTCGCGCCGAGCAGCCGGAGAGCGCCCGTGCTGCAACAAATCAGGAACAGTTGGGTGGCGGTGGGTCTCATGAGAGTCGCCCGGGCTTCTCAAGATAGCGGACCATATCATCGCCGAGCCGGAGGGCCAGAGCCGCTACGGGACCGGTGGGGTTGTGGCCGGAATTGTGTGCAAAAACCGAGGCTCCGGCTACAAACAGGTTCTCCGCATCCCAATGCTGCAATCGCGGGGAGACCACGCTGGTCGCCGGATCCGCACCCATCGGTGTGCCGCCGGTGATGTGCGAACCCTGATAGATCCGGACGTCAAAAGGGGCGGAGCGCGGCGCGGCCGGACCGACGACGGTCGCGCCCATAGCCCGTGCGATGCGTTCCGCCTGCGCCGTGCAATAGGCGGAGAGCTTCCGCTCGTTCTCACGGAATTCAAAGTTCATCCGGAGCAACGGCTGGCCAAACGCGTCCGTGTAATCGGGATCGAGGTCGAGGTAATTTTCCCGATGCGGGTAGCAACTGCCCTGCACGCCGACGGCGAAGCTGTGTGCATACCAGTCGGCGTTCGCGCGTTTCCAAGCGGATCCCCAGCGCGGTGTGCCGGGGGGCACACGGCGCGCGTTGATGGGCCGGCCCGAGCCGACATTGACGCCGATGTAGCCGCCTCCGAAGAAACCCAAGCCGGAATGGTCGAAATTATCGTCGTTGAACTCGTCGATAATCGTGCCGGTGCAGCCCGCCGAGAGAAAGGGGTTGATCCAGCGTCCCGGCATGAAGACCGCGACGCCGGTGTTGGCCTGGAAGCAGAAGTTGCGGCCGACCACGCCCGTGCCGGTCGCCGGATCGTAGGCGCGCCCGATCCCGCCCGCCAGCAGCAGACGCGTGTTGGTCATCGTGAAACCCGCGAGCACGACGGCATCGGCCGGCTGAAAATATTCCTCCCCCGTCGTGAGGTCGAGGTAGCGAACGCCCCGCGCCCGGCCCGCCGCAGGATCGTGTTCCACGGCCAGCACCTGGCTATACTTCCGCAGCTCAAAATGCGGTTGCCGCGCCAACCAGGGAAAAAGCAGCAGGTCAGGCGTGCCCTTGGCGTTGGCCTCGCAGACGAAGCGGTCGCAGTGCCCGCAATACTGGCAGGCCCCCATGCGCATCCCATCGGGATTGACATAAACGCCGGTGGAATTGGCGGCCGGTGAGGGAAACGGATGATAACCGAATTCCCTCACCACCGTTTGCTCGAAAATCGAGCCCGCCTCCGTGGTCTCCAAGGGAGCCTGCGGATAGGGGTTTTGGCGCGGAGCCTCAAAGGGATTACCGCCCGGCTGGATGACGCCGCGCAGATTGCCCGCACGGCCGGAGATGCCGAAAAGTTTTTCAAACAAATCGTGGTAGGCCTCGAGCTCGGCGTAGCTGACGCCCCAATCCTGAAGCGGCATGTCGGCCGAGATCGCACCGGAGCCGTAGCGCTGCTCAAGGCGCGAGCGCAACGCCATGTTGTAGTCGGCCCACCGCCATGTTTGCCCGTTCCAATGGCTGCCGGCGCCACCGACGCCTGTCCCAGGCAGGAACGCCGTGAGCCGTCGCATAGGGCGCGCCGCCTCATTGCGCGAGCGGCGGAAGGTGTAAGTCTCCTTAGCGGCGTCCTGCATCAATCCCGTGCGGATGTCCCAGCGCATTTCGTCCCGCTGTGTCGGCAGCCGTCCCTCGGCCCCGCCATGATGATCGCCTCCACGTTCGAGCACGACCGTATCGATCTTTCGCAGTGCGAGCTGCCGGGCAATCAGTCCGCCGGCGACCCCGGCTCCCACCACCACCACGGAGCGATGTGGCAACCGTTTCATGTCAGCCAAAATCCTCCATGGACAACGGGGCCGCCGCGCCCGGGAAAGGTTTACCGCGGTATTTCGTCATGTTCAGGCCGTTGACCGCCGGCAGTCCGGGGTAGCCGATCATCTTCCAGAAAACCTTGTCGCGATTGCCGCCGTAAACCGGGTCGGAAAAACATGCCTGGATAAAGAGCGGATAAACCATCTCGTTGAACCAGACATCAAGTTTCGCCTCTCCGGAGTTTACTTTGCCATCGGCCACCCGCTGCAAAAACAGATCGGCCGCCGCCATGTCCAAGGCGGCAAAATTACGGCCATGCAACTGCGCGCAGGCCAAATCGACGGCGGCCAGGCCGCGTTTGAAATACTGCGCCGGGGTCATCGGCAATTGATACCCGTCTTCCGGCCGGCCGGGCCGCCACGGTCCTTGAAGGTAAAGCTGCTCCCCTCGGCCGAAGGCGCCAGCGAGCTGGCGATCGATGAAAACAGCAAGGCCGCACTGCACGCCCCCCGGCGTCAGCTCGTCAGGCGGGCACATAAGGCCGACCAAAGCCTCGACGAACTCGGCTTCGTGCGGGCTGAAGCACAGGTAGAAGTCGCCCGGCGCAACGTCGCCGGACGGATTCGCCGATCGGCCGGTCAACGCCGTGGCTTCGGCGCCGCCGGCACCCAAACCGATCAAGGCGGTCGCGCCGGCTGCGGCTTGGCGGATGAACGTCCGCCGGCCCTGAACCCTTGGCGCGGTTGGCACTGAGTCAGGCGGCGTGTTCAAGGCAATGAGTGATGGGTTAAGCGGCCGGACGGGTGCTTACGCTAAACCGCCGGTCTCACGCCGAAAAAACTTGGCGCAAAAACCGGCGGGAACCTGAGAACCCGACCGTGATCAGAAACGATAAGCTGCCTGAAAGGTGAAGCTACGCCCGATATTTGTCTCGATGAGTGTCGCCGAGTTGATGGCAACCGGGGTCAGCCCGTCGAAGACGTTATCCAGCTCGAGCTTGAGAGACCAATTATTGTTCAGGCTGTAGTTGGCGAAGAGCTTCGCGATCGGGTCCGATTTATTCGTGATAAAGGCGGGCTTACCGACGTAGGTGAGCGCGCCGGTGGCCGTCACCCGTCCGGTGGTGCGATATCCGCCCACGCCGACGGCGAGTCCCTTGGCCGTCCCATCGCGGAATGAGTATTTTCCGACCAGACCGATCGTAGATTTATAGGAGTCGTCCACGGGGTTGTTATTTTGATCCTTCACGTTGCCGGAGTAGAAGTTCGTGATGACCTCAAGATTTTTGGATAGGCTGAGGGTGATATCGCCGTCAAAACCCTTTGCCCGCGTCTTGCCGATCAGGACGTTGAAGGAGCGGCCATCGGGGAGAACGCCGCCAAAAACGGCCAAGCCGGTGGTTTCAAGATCGAAGATGGAAAAGGTCGTGCTCAACTTGCCGTCGAGAAGGCTGAGCTTGATGCCCGCCTCAATGCCGTCACCGGACGCGCCCGGGACCGAGCTACCATCGGCCAAAATCGCCGTGGGGCTGGGCGGCAATTGGTTGTTGGCCGTCATCGCGTAGAGGACCAACTTTTTTTCCATGAACTGGGCGACCACGCCGAAACGGCGGAGGTTGGCGTTGACCCCTACCACCGTGGCGGCGGTGCTGGTGAGATTCGGAATATTGCTCGTCTCGTCCTTGAACTTGGCGAAGCCGCCGACGAGGAGGAGCCGGTCCTTGATGACCTCGACATTCTGTTGGAAGTAGAAGTTCGAGAATTCGCTGCGGACACGACTCCCGGGATTGGCGGGGGAGACGTAGGATCCGACCGGCAACACGGGCAGGGAATTGACGTCGGGATTGTCGATGGATCGCACATTCAAGCGGACGCCCGGACCGCCAAAATTATCGTTCGCCCAAAGTTTTTGGGTCGCTTTCTGCACCGTGATGTTGAGCCCGAACGTGCTCTGGAATTTCATGCCGCCCAGTTCGTAGCTCCCGTTGGTGTCCATCGACATGGAGGCATTTTCCAGCAAAATATCATTGCGACGATTGAAGAAACTGATCCTGCGGGTGTCCCAATTGACCCCGCCGGTGGGCAATACCACACTGCCCACCCGGTGCATCTCGTTCCAATCCACGCCGATCCTGCTTTCCCAGTTACGGGAATACTGATGCACCAAACTGCCGCGAACCCCGTTATGTTCGTGGGTCTCGGACGCGCCCGGGGGGAGGAAGAGGCTTTTTTCCCGGCCTCTGCCGGTGAATATTTTACCGTTGGGTTGCAGTATCGCGGTAGGATTCGAGGGCCGGGTTATCTCCTGATAATCGTAAGCCAACATGACGCTGGTTCGCTCGTAATCCCATTGGAGGGAGGGATGGATCATCGTCCGGTCCTCTTTAGTGTTGGTGAAATAGGCATCACCTCGGCTGAACCCGCCGATTAGGCGGTAGTTGAGCTGGCCGTCGCCGATCTTTCCGATTGGCCCGGTCGAGTCGCCTACCACCCGATAAAGGCCGTAGTCGGTGATTCTGGTAGTGATCGAACTCATCGGTTTCGACTGCGGTCGCCGGGTGGTTTTATTGATCACACCGGTGAGCTGGGAATTGGGGTAGAGCAACGCGGCCGGCCCCCGGATTATCTCGATCGAGTCGATGAACACATTGTCCATGTAAACCGTGCGGGAAATCTGGCCGTCCACTACCGGGTAGGTCGAAAATGCATTGCTCCCGCGCAATTGGAAAAGCTCGCCGCCAAACTTGGGCACACCGCCCACGTAAGTCAGCACTTTGCCCAGATCGTATTCGCCGATATCATCGATCAGGTCGCGCGTGACCACGGTGATCGCCTGCGGAATATCCGCCATATTTTGGCGTGTCTTGAACGGAGTCGCGCTGCTGGCTCCATAGCCTTGGTCTTGGCTCGATATGACGCGGTAAACCGACAGTTGGGTCGGCTCCTCGTTTTCCTTCTGGGCGTTATTGGCCATTACAGAAGGTGCGGTTTGTGCCTGAGCAGAAAGCGCCACGGCGAGCGTGAGCGCGATTATGGCTGACTTGGACTTCAATTCACCTGCATCGGTTTTGATGGTGCGCATGATTTTTTGAGGTTTGGGGAAAATCTTACTTTTGTGTATAC
>JBDNFZ010000766.1:0-3309 GCA_041689555.1 Opitutaceae bacterium
TACGTCCTCGCCAACATCCGCGGCGGCGGCGAATTCGGCCCGTCGTGGCACCAGGCCGCGCTCAAGGCCGACCGTCAGCGCGCCTTCGACGACTTCGCCGCCATCGCCGAAGACCTCATCGCGCGCAAGGTCACCGCGCCCGCGCACCTCGGCATCATGGGCGGCAGTAACGGCGGTCTCCTCGTCGGCGCGCTCCTCACCCAGCGCCCCGAGCTCTTCGGCGCCGTCGTCTGCCAAGTCCCGTTGCTCGACATGAAGCGCTACCACCTGCTCCTCGCCGGCGCGAGTTGGACGGGCGAATACGGCAACCCGGAAATACCCGCGGAGTGGGACTACATCAGTCGTTACTCGCCGTATCAAAACGTCGTCGCCGGGAAGAAATACCCGCGCACGTTCTTCATGACCTCGACGCGCGACGACCGCGTGCATCCCGGCCACGCGCGCAAGATGGCCGCGAAACTGGAAGCCGAGGGCGGCGACGTCCTCTACTACGAAAACACCGAGGGCGGCCACGGCGGCGCGACCAACAACGAGCAGCGCGCCCGCATGAGCGCCCTCGCCTTCGCCTTCCTTCTTAAGCAGCTCCGCTGAGCCGGTCGGCGCGAGTGATACGCGATCATCTTCCGGGCGTCGTTGTAGCCGGGGTCGCCGACCCCGGTTCGCCTCCGGCACGGCAAACATCACGGGGACGGGCACGCTCGGCGTCATTGTAGCCGGGGTCGCCGACCCCGGTTCGACTCCGGCCTCGGCGAGGCCGGCTACATCGGAAGGCGTTCGGCAGAGCCGAAATGGTTTCGCATCCGTTGGGCCGTGAAAACCGACCAGCGGTCAGTTCTACAGTCGGCCAGTCCGTCCAACTGCCTCCGGCCGCCTTTTCCCCCGTGACCGTGACCGGTGCGCTTCACCACTCCAGCAGCCCGCCGGCAAACGTCAGCCCGGCGCCGACGCTGCAAAAGATGATTTTGTCCCCGTCGGCGAAGATACCCTCCTCCGCCGCCCAACCCAGCGCCATCGAGACGCTCGCCGCGCTCGTGTTCCCGTATTTGGAGATCGTCATAACGAACTTGTCGTAGGGGATACCCACGCGCTTGCTCACCGCTTTAAGGATGCGCTCGTTGGCCTGGTGCGGCACGACCCAAGCGATGTCCTCGGGTTTGAGGTTCTCCCGCACGAGAGTTTGCTCGATCTGCTCCGCGAAGCCGATGACCGCGTGCTTGAAAACCGACGTGCCGTTCATCTGAAGATAAAAATGCTTCTCATGTCCTTTGCCGTTGGCCGCGTCGGGCCAGGGCATCCGTGCGCCGCCGCCAAGCCTCTGGATGGCTTCAAATTCATCGGCATTGCCCCCGAGTCCCATCCGATGCAGGCGATGGCCGCCCGCGCCTTTCGTAAGGATCGCCGCGCCCGCGCCGTCGCCGAAGAGGAACGCCGTCTCGTGGTCCTGCGGATTGGTGATCCGCGATAGCAGCTCGGCCGTCACCACGATCAGGTTGGTCGCGGTGCCCGAAAGAATGAACGACCGTCCCACTTCCAACGCATAGAGCCAGCCGGAACACGCCGCGTTCAGGTCAAACGCAAGCACACGGGGAATCCCCAGACGCCGCGCCAGATCGCTCGCCGCCGCCGGCACCGGCTGATCCGGGATCAGCGTGGCCATGATGATGCCGTCCATCTGATCAGCCGTCATGCCCGCCTGCGCCAATGCGTGCTCCACCGCGATCACCGCCAGATCGGTCGCGCTCTCGCCATCCGCCGCGTAGCGCCGCTCGCGGATACCCGTGAGCCGCACCATCTCTTCTTCCGTGCGGTCTGGGAAGGCTTTCAGAATCTCGCTGTTGGCCTGGATCTTTGCGGGAGCCGCGTGACCTACGCCGGCGATGCGGACAGTTGCGTTGGTATTCAATCGGAGGGGGTTTTGCGCGCTTTCCAAATCGTTAAGCCCGACGCTTCGCCAGCAGTCGCGTCACATCGTCACCGGAGACCCGCCCGCCGGGGCCGGTCGCCTCGATATCGGTGAGTGTCGCCGGATCGAGGCCGGCTTCCTGCGCCAACTTCGTCGCCCGCGGGGTCCAGATCAGCGGCGCGGTCGATTTCGGTATCACGGCCGCCGTTGGCAGGGCGGTGTCGTCCTTCGTCTCGAGGTGACGCAGGCTCGCGTCATCTGTTTCCAAACGCAGGAACAGCGCGCCGGATTGCAGCACTTCGCCGGGTTTGACCGGCAACGCGATCACGAGGCCGTCGGCTGGAGCCTCGTATTCGAAAATGGATTTGTCGCTCTCCAGCTCGGCGATCTTTTGGCCCTTGGTCACGCGGTCGCCGGGCTTGGTCTTGAGGTTCACCACGGTGAGCTCGCTCACCGTTGCGCCCATGGAGGGCACCGGCACGTCGATTTTGAAATAGGCCATTCAGAGGTTTGTTTGCCCCGATTGTGCGGCGGGGCCGGCTGTGGTCAAGGGAGGGCGCGGGCCGGCTGCGAAGCTCTCATCCCCTCACCGTCCGCCAGATCGTCAAGCACGAGGCGAGCAACGCCGCCATTTCACCCAGCGGGATCATATTGGGTCCGTCGCTGATCGCGTTCGCCGGGTCGGGATGCGTCTCGATGAAGAGTCCGTCCGCGCCCGCCGCGAGCGCGGCCCTTGCCAGCGGCGGCACAAACTCGCGCTGGCCGCCGCTCTTGCCGCCGCCCGCGCCGGGCAGTTGCACCGCGTGCGTCGCGTCGAACACCGTCGGAAACCCGTTTCGCGCCATGATCGCAAACGCGCGCATATCCACCACGAGATTCTGGTAGCCGAAGGTGGTGCCGCGCTCCGTCTGCCAAATCTCGGTCGCCCGGCCTTCGGTGAGCTTGCCGGTCACGAACTCCATCTCCTGCGGTGAGAGAAACTGCCCTTTTTTCACATTCACCACGCGCCCGGTCGCCGCCGCCGCGAGCAACAGGTCCGTCTGTCGGCACAGGAACGCCGGGATCTGCAACACGTCGCACACCTCGGCCACTGCCGGAATTTGCGCGGTGTCGTGGATGTCCGTCAGGACCGGAAATCCGTAGTCGCGTTTGATCAGGGCGAGGAGACGCAGGCCTTCTTCAAGGCCGGTGCCGCGCGGTCCGGTCGCCGAAGTGCGGTTGGCTTTGTCGAAGGAACCTTTGAAGACGATCTTGAGCTGAGGTTCCGCGCGCGCGATCGCGGACAACTCCGTCGCCACGGCGCGGCACACGGCCTCGTTCTCGAGCGAGCAGGGCCCGGCGATGAGCAGGAGTTTGGCGGGATCGTAGAGCACGGGAGCGTGGGATCAGACGCGGGAACGGGAGGA
>JBDNFZ010000767.1:0-7475 GCA_041689555.1 Opitutaceae bacterium
AACTGCGGGTCCGGGAACTCTCCTGGACGGGCGCGCCTGTCTCCGTGGCCGGCCCGCTCGAGGGTCGTGTGCGCTACCGAGATCCGCGGGTGCCGCTCCGGTTTATCCCGGACGCCGACGGCTCGGCGCGCATCGTGTTTCGAAATCCCCAGCGGGCCTTGGCGAGCGGCCAGGTGCTTGCCCTTTACGCGGGGGAAAAATTGCTCGGCGCGGGGATTTACGTCTGAGCCCTACCCCGCCGAGGCGATTGCCAGCCTTGCGGCGAAGGCCAAGAAGACCAAACCCAGCGCCCGGTCCACCCAATGGCCGTGCCGCAAGAAAGCCGACCTCACCGCCTCCCGCGTAAAGACCAACGAGACGAAGACGAACCAGCCGACCGTGGCTGCGGCCATCCAGAGACCGTAGCCGGCTTGCAGCCATTTCGGCGTCTCCGGAGAAATCACGGCGGCAAACAGCGCGACGAAGAAAAGCGTGGCCTTGGGATTGAGCGCGTTGGTCAGAAACCCCGCGACCCAAGCCGCCCGCGCGGTGGGCGGCGGTTCGGACGCGCCGACTTCACCGACAACCTGCGGCGGGCGCGGGCGGGCGCGCAGGCCCTGGATACCGAGCCACGCGAGGTAGGCGGCTCCCGCAGTCTTGACGACGGCGAAGGTCGCGGGCGAGCCGGTCAACACGAAGCCGAGCCCGAGGAGCGAATACGCGACATGGAGCAGAATCGCCATGCCGACGCCGACGCTCGTCCAAATCGCGGTGCGACGGCCGTGGCGCAGGCTCTGCCGGAGCACGATGGCGAAGTCGGGTCCCGGGCTCGCCACCGCGAGCAGGTGCGCCACCGCGACCTTGGCAAATTCCATCCCGGGATCGTGCATCACCACCTGAGGCCCGGCTCAGAGCGCAATTTCCTTAAACATCGGGGAACTCAGCATCGCATCCAGCTGTTTCCCCTGCACAAAGGCGCGGACCGGGGCGTCGCCGGGGTGGGCCTTTTCGATCTTGATCAAGATGTCGCGGGCGCGGTCGATCCGTCCGAGGAGCGCGAGCGCATAAACCTGCTGGAGGTAGGGCTGGGCAACTGTCGGCTTGAGTTTGTAGGCCGCCTCGAAGGCCCCGAGCGCGGATTCGTAGGCCTGCTTTGCCTCTGGCTTGCGGCCGAGCCGCACCCGCATCGAGCCGAGACTGATCCAGTAGTTGCCGTTGTCGAACTCCAGGGCGGTCGCCTTGGCCAGCAGCCCCTCGGCCCGGGCGTAGTCCCGAATCGACATGGCGAACTGCGCCTCGCTGACGAGATTGGCCGCCTCCTTGCGCTGAAGCGAGGTGATGGCGGCGCTCTTCGGTTTGCAGCCCAAGCCGGCGACCAGCGTCAGCGCCAGCAGAAATCCCAACAGGAGCTTTTGCATTTGCGGAAGCACGGCCCAACCGCCGGACGGCGTCAATCGTTGTGGCGGATGCGGGCGTGCGGGACGCGTC
This sequence comes from Opitutaceae bacterium, assembly GCA_041689555.1. Lineage (GTDB taxonomy): Bacteria > Verrucomicrobiota > Verrucomicrobiia > Opitutales > Opitutaceae > Tous-C4FEB. Next base: position 1,468 of record JBDNFZ010000767.1, read on the forward strand.
GCCGGCCCACTACATATCGGGCGGCACCGTCGCGATGGCTTCTTCGAGCGTGGTCAGGCCTTCCTTCACCTTCAGCAGACTGTCCTGATGGAGCGTCTGCATGCCGTTGCGCATCGCGATGCGCTTCAGCTCGGTCGCCTCCAGCTCCTTGTTGATCGCCGAGATCAGCTCTTCGTTGGAAGTCATCAGCTCGTGGATGCCCACGCGCCCCTTGTAGCCGCTGCTGCCGCACTTCGCGCAGCCCTTGACGTTGGCCTTGAAAATCTGGCCGCTCCAACCGATGCCCTTTTCCAAAATCTCCTTCTCCCGGCCTTCCGGTTGATAGGCGACGCGACACTGTTTGCAGACCCTGCGCATCAGACGCTGCGCACAGACGCAGAGCAGCGAAGACGAGATCATGAAGGGCTCGATGCCCATGTCGGTCAGGCGGGAGATCGTCGTCGGCGCGTCGTTGGTGTGCAGCGTCGAGATGAGCAAGTGGCCGGTGAGCGCGGCCTCGATCGCGATGCCCGCCGTCTCCTTGTCGCGAATCTCGCCGACCAGAATAATGTCGGGGTCCTGCCGGAGAAAGGCCCGCAGGGCCGAGGCGAACGTCAGGCCGATCTGCCGGTGCATCTGCATCTGATTCAGGCCGGGGAGCGTATATTCGATCGGGTCTTCCGCAGTCCGGATGACGATATCGGAAGTGTTCACCTCGTTCAGCGCCGAGTAGAGGGTCATCGACTTGCCCGAACCGGTCGGGCCGCAGTGCAAGATCATCCCGTAGGGCTGGCGGATGCAGGCGCGGTAACGGACGAGATTCTCCTCGGAGAACCCGAGGGCGGTGAGCGGCAGGGTGCTCTTCTGCTTGTCGAGGATACGCATGACCACGCCCTCGCCGTGGTTCAGCGGCGAGGTCGAGACGCGCAGATCCAAGTCGAGGCCCTTTTTCGTGTATTGCTTGAAGACGATGCGTCCGTCCTGCGGCAACCGGCGCTCGGAAATATCCAAGTTGCACATGATCTTCAGGCGCGCGACCAAGGCGGGGCCGACCTTCTTCGGCAACCGGAGTTTCTCCGAACAGATGCCGTCGATGCGATAGCGGACGACGATATCCTTCTCCTGCGGCTCGATGTGAATGTCGCTGGTGCCGGTATAATAGGCATCTTCGATGATACGATTCGCAATCTGGATGATCGGCCCCGACTCCTCGTTGACGTCGTCGGCCTGGAGGGCGACCTCGGCTTCGCCTCCGCCGAATTCCGCGCCGATCTGTTGCACGACATCGTCGAAGCCGGCCGCCCGATCCTGAGCCTTGCTGAACTTGTCGCGAATGTCTTTCTCGCGGGCCAACAGGCGAATCACCTTCTTGCCTGTCATTTCCTGGATCTTGGTCGGGAGCGTGACCTCGAAAGGATTGGCGAACGCCACCAACAACAGATCGCCCACCATACCGACGGGAAGCACCAGGTTCTGCTGGCAAAAATCCTGGGGGATTCGCTCGAAAGTGGAGGAAGTCAGCTTAAACCGGCTGATGATATAGGGCGCGAGATTCACCGCCCGGGCCTTGGCCACGAGGAACTGGAACGGGGTGATCTTGTAGTCGTCCTGCAGCAACCGGTCCAACGCATCGCCATTGAGATCCTCCGGCCGGGCAGCGATCGTGTCACGTTGTTCGGACGTCAGGAGCGACATCTCCACGAGTTGTGCAACGATCTGGGATTGGACTTTTCCGAGCGGCATGGAGCGAGATCAGGAAGCCTTCGCAATGTCCTTCGAAAACGGTTTGGCCGAAGATTTTGTCGGCGGGATGGGGGGGGCGTGCCGTTTTTCACGGCAGTCGGGGCCGTCGGGGCAGGCTTGGCCAAGATCGCAACGGGGAACGGAGACCGGGTGTTGGCGATCTCCGCCTCCAATCGCTCTATGAAATCCGCCACGCCCTCGAGCGTGGTGCCAAACCAGAGCACAGGTCCGCTGAACTGCTTTTCCCATTAATTGCGAACGGCCGGGCTGAGATAGTAGGCGGTCGCGATGAAGGTGAAATCCTCCTCCTGATCGAAAGGGACCGACCAGGTGGCCCACGCGGCTCCGCGATCCATGTTTTTTTTCAGATCTTCGGAGACATCGTATTCCCGCAGATCGACGAGCCCGATGCCCTCGGATTCGACCAAGTGGGCCAGCACGTCGTCCTCCTTGAGAACTTTCATCTCGTAAGCCAAAATCCCCAACACCGTGCTCTGTCTGGGCTGGTTGCTCGCGACGATCTCGAGCATCCGCTCGTTCGCCTTCTCCAGATCCTCGATATTCACGAGATTGTGATCGACCAGAGCCGCCCCGAGCCGGCGGTTGGCATTCATCAGGAGCGAACGATGTTCGGTGGATAGCGCAGACACGGGAAAAACTTGGCTCACTTACGCGATCGAAGCGATTTCTTTTCGCGGATGCGGAAAGCCGCAACCCGCTTTAACAACTCTTTTTTGAGCCGCTCCAGCCCGTCGCCGGACCGGCACGAAATCTCGATGATATCCACCTTGTGTCGTTTCTTGAACTTCACGAGTTGGGCGGCGGACTCGGGCACGTCCATCTTGTTGGCCGCAACCAGCCGGGGCTTTTCGAGCAGCGCCTTGTCGTAAAGTTTCAGCTCATTTAACAGGTGTTTGTAGTCGTCACGCGGATCGCGCGCGTCGGTTCCGGCCATATCGATGATCAGGATCAACACCGCACAACGTTCGATATGCCGCAAAAAACGGTGCCCAAGGCCGCGATTCTCATTCGCTCCCTCGATCAGTCCGGGAATGTCGGCGAGCAGCAGGTGCCGGTGCCCTTTGCGCTCGTCGATGAAGTCGATCACCCCGATCTGCGGGTGCAGCGTCGTGAAGGGGTAGGCCGCCATCTTCGGGCGCGCCTTGGTGATGGCGTTGGTGAGCGAGGATTTGCCGGCGTTGGGAAAGCCGACGAGACCGACGTCGGCGATGCTCTTAAGCACCAACCGATAGACGCCGCGCCCGCCTTCGAGCCCGTCGTTGGCGCGCTTGGGCGCGCGGTTGGTGGAATTCTTGAAGTGGGTGTTACCCCAGCCGCCGTTGCCGCCCTTGCAGAGGACGACCCGCTGTGCGTCCTCGACGATCTCGGCCACCGGCAGGCCGGTTGCGTCGTCGATCACGATCGTGCCGAGCGGCATGCGAATTTCGGCCGTCTTGCCCTCGCGACCGTTGCAGTCTTTGCCCTGCCCGTGCTCGCCCCGTTCGGCGCGCCAATGGGGTTGGAATTTGTAGTCGACCAAATTGTTGGTATTCACATCGCCCACAAGGATGACGTCGCCCCCGCGGCCGCCGTCGCCGCCATTGGGCCCGCCCCACGGTTCGTATTTTTCGCGGCGAAAGGAAACGCAACCACGACCGCCATCTCCGGCGTTTACCTTAATCACACATTCGTCGACAAACATAGCGGCACGATGCAGATGCTTCCGGCTTTGCCAAGGGGGGTGTTAAAAATCCCGGCCGACGCGCCTCAAAGAGCGATCTTGATCCCGCGGCGGAGGTAGGTCGGCACGTCGAGATCCTGCCCGTCGAAAAGATTGCGATCGGTTTTCTCGAAATGGCCGCGGCTCTCGACTTCACCGAAACCAAACTCGTCCTGATCGGTTTTGGCCGTGGCCGCCGCCAAGCCCGCGGCGCCGTCCGCGCTTTGGCCAGCGTGCGCCGGGACGAGGGTCGCGGCCCCGACTTTCGCTCCGGAAGCTAACAAGTCGCCTTCAGCGCGTCCGGCGGTGCCTCGCGGGCGACCGGAGGCCGCAAGGCGGCGGGTGAGACCGTTGCGCGCCCCAAGATCGCTCGTGCCGAGAACGCAGATCTCGATCCGCTGCTGCATCGCCTCGTCGATCACCGCGCCCATGATCAAGTGGGAGTCGCGGCCGAAGTTCTCGGCGATGGCGTTCATGATATCGTTGACCTTGGGGAGAGTCAGATCGGTGCCGCCCACGATGTTGACGAGCAGGCGATCGGCCTTTCGCGAAAACTCCGGCGTGTGGAGCAAGGGGCAGAGCTTGAGGCTCTCGATGGCCGCGCCGGCGGCGTCGGCCCCGGCGCCTTCACCCAGCCCGAAAAGCGTCTTGCCACCGCGATGTTGGAACGCCTGTCGCAACGTGGCAAAGTCGAGGTTGATCAAGCCGGTCTTCATCAAAATCGCCCAGATCGACTTCACGCCGCGGCCGATCCACTCGTCGGCCCGGGCGAACGAATCGAGCACCGTTTCGTTTTCTCCCGCTTCCTGAAGCAAAATGTCGTTGGGCAGGGGAATCACGGCGTCGCAAACTTTGCGGAGCGCGAGCAGGCCTTCCTCGGCCTGTTTAAGGCGCCGGCCGCCCTCAAAACTAAACGGCAGCGTAACGAACGCGATCACCAGGGCGCCGGTTTCGGCGGCAATCTCGGCGACGATGGGCGCGGCGCCACTACCCGTGCCGCCGCCCATGCCTGCGATCAAGAAGACAAGATCGCAGTCCTTCACCACGACGGAGATCTTTTCGCGATCGGCCTCGGCCGCCTCACGTCCGAGTTCCGGGTCGCCGCCGGCGCCGAGCCCGCGGGTAACGCCCATGCCGATGAGAATCTTATCCTGAACCGGCGAGCTCGCGAGGGCCTGGTAATCGGTGTTGATGACCGCGAGCTGGAGTCGCTCGAGGTTTTCCATCTTGAGGCGGTCGACGGCGTTGGAACCGGCGCCGCCGACGCCCACGAGCTTGATGGCGACGTTGCGATCGGCGAGCAACTGGTGCTCAAGGGGAAGTTCGTTGAGGTTCATGGCGCGGCTCAGTTGCTGGCAAACAGTCGGGACATGTTTTGCAGAAAGCCGCCTTTGCGCCGCACCGGAGCGGAGCTTCCGCCCTGCGAGCTCACGCCGTAGTAGAGCAGCCCGAGCGCGGTGTGGTAACCGGGATCGCGCAGGTTCTCGGCAACCCACGAGTGGGCCTCGCCCAAATGTGCGGGCACGCCGAAGACCTTGGTGGCACACTCCGCGATTCCGGGGAGCTTGGCCGTGCCGCCGGTGAGGACCACGCCCGCCTTACAGGTGTCGGCCGAAAAGGCATGACCCAATTTTTTCTTCACCACTTCGAGCAACTCCCAAGTCCGCGCCGAGGTGATCTGCTCGATCGAGTGCCGGGCAAACTGGCGGTCGCCGATCGCAAAGTTGCCGTCGAGCCAGACCTTTTCGGTTTTGTCCCGGGCCTGGAGGATCGCGCGGCCGTGGCGCAGCTTGAGCTTCTCCGCCTGACCCTCGGTGAGCCGGAGCCCGAGACTGAGATCGTTGGTAAGGTGGGCGCCGCCGACCGGAACCACGCCGGTTATGTGGGCGACGCCGTCACGGTAGAGCACGAAATCCGTGGTGCCGCCGCCGAGATCGATCACCAGCACCCCGTTTTGCCGCTCCTCGGGATTCGTGACCATATGACCGGAGGCCAAGCTCGCGAGGACCAGCTCGCGCACCTCGAGGTTGAAGCCGCGGATAACATGAATGTTGTCGGCCAGGCGCTGCTCCTGCCCGTGGATGGTCCAATAGCCCACCTCGAGTTTTTGGCCCACGAGATTCTCCGGTGACGTGGGCACGAGCCGGCCGTCGACGCGGAACGGGCGGCGGATGTGATGGACGACCATTCGGCCGGGGGGAAGGTCCTTGGCCTTGGCGAGGTCGCAAACCATGCGGATATCGTCGCGGCCGATCATGTTGTCGGACGACTTCACGTTGACCGAAGCCTCGTTGTAGAAGCCTTCGAGATGGCCGCCGGTTTGGGCGAGGAACACGAGCTCGACGCGCTCGCCGGCGTCGCGCTCGGCCGATTCGAGGGCACTGTGGGTGCAGTCGCTGGCGGCCTTGTAGTCGACGACCGCGCCCTTGATCACGCCCCGGGAGGCGCATTCGCCCCGGCCGATGATGGCGAGTTCGCGGCCGTTGTATTCGGCGACAAGGGCGGTGACTTTTGAGGTCCCGATTTCGACAGCGCCGATGAAGGTGGGCTTAGAACTCACGTTTTA
>JBDNFZ010000768.1:0-1543 GCA_041689555.1 Opitutaceae bacterium
CGGGCGCATAGGCGCCGCACAAGGCGTAAAGCCTCTTGTCCCCGTCGGCCGCATTCAGACCGCCGGCCAGAATCCACGCGGTCAAAACCAGAAAAACTCCCGCCCGACGAAAAAACACGTTCATCCCCGCGTTCAGCAGACGCGGTGCCAGATCGGCCGGGCTTTTGACTGGCCGAAACGGCGCATCCTTGCACCCTCGCCCCCGTCTCCCTTCGCTTCCTCCCCACCATGAGATTCCGCCCCGCCCCCCTGCTCCTCCTTGCCAGCCTCGCTCTCGCCACGGTCGCGAGCCGCGCCGCCGACCTTGCGCCCGCCAAGGTTGTTTCCCTCCCCGATCGCGTCCGTGTCGAACTCGGCGGCCAACTCTTCACCGAATACATCTTCACCGGGGCGCCGAGGCCCTATCTTTACCCGGTGCTCGCCACCGACGGCACCCGGCTCAACCGCGATTTCCCGATGAAGAAGGACACTGCCGGCGAAGAGACCGACCACCCCCACCATCGTTCGCTTTGGTTCACCCACGGCGCGGTCAACGGGGTCGATTTCTGGGCCGAGGGCGCCGGCAAGGGCCTGATCGTCAGCGAGTCCGTCACCGCCACCGCCGCCGGCCCGGTTGCCACCATCGTCGCCCGCAACCGCTGGGTTACCCCCGCCGGCGTCGTCGCCTGCACCGACGAGACCACCGTGCGGCTCGCCACCGTTCCAGCCGGACGGCAAATCGATTACGAGGTAACCTTGCGCGCGCCGGACGACAAATCCGTCGTCCTCGGCGACACCAAGGAGGGCTCGATGGCCTTCCGCGTCGCCCAGTGGCTCACGCCGCCGCACACTTACGCCAAGAAAAAAGTCGAGGGCGGCGGTCGCATCGTCAACGCCGAGGGCATCGTCAACTCCGAGGCCTGGGGCAAGCGCTCTACTTGGGTAGACTATTCCGCGCCCAAGGACGGCCAGGTCTACGGCATCGCGATGTTCGACCATCCGAAAAACCCCCGCCATCCCACTTGGTGGCACGTGCGCGACTACGGTCTCTTCGCCGCCAATCCCTTTGGTCAACACGACTTCGAGCCCGTCCATAAAAACAACCCGAAGATCGGCGACCTCACGATTCCGGCCGGCGGCAGCGTCACCTTCCGCTGGCGGTTTCTCTTCCATTCGGGCGATGAAAAAGCCGCCCGGATCGCCGAGGCCTACGCTGCCTACGCGAAGACGAAGTAGCGACCCTTCCGCCGACCCCGCTGGCCTTCACGTCCCGTAGAGCCGGTCGCCGAAGTCACCCAGGCCCGGCAGAATATATTTCTTGGCGTTGAGAGCCCGGTCGAGCGCGGCGACGTGGATCACCGTGCCGGGATGTTGCCGCTCGACTTCCGCCACACCTTCCGGCGCGGCCACGATGCATACCAGCGTCGGGTCGGCCGCCCCGTGTTGCTTCGCCACCGTGATCGCCTGCGCCGCGCTCCCGCCGGTCGCCAGCATCGGATCGACCAGGAAAACCCGCCGGCCCGCCAGCGGCGGCAGCTTGCAGTAATAGTTGCGCGCGACCGCC
>JBDNFZ010000769.1:0-7938 GCA_041689555.1 Opitutaceae bacterium
GGGTTGGGCCAGTCGTTGCTTGATGGGGACGGTGGGTTTCATCCCCAGGGGCGTATACGATTTCGGCGGCCCTGTTCCGCTTTATTTTATGGGCCAAGCGCAGCGCTAGCCTGGCGGCAGCCTACAAAGGCAATCTGGGCGAAGTCGTTCGCTATCTGTCCGGTCCTCCGATTTCTGAAGACGACCTAAAGGTGCTCGCCGAAGTCACCACGCTGGCTCCGCGCGTCCTCAGTGGAGATAAAGTGAAACTCCGGAAAGTTTTTTCCGTAATCGAGCAGACTATCGACCCATATCGCTTCCCTTGGATCGTGGAGGGCCGCGCGCCCACCGAAAACGAAAAATCTGCCGCGCTGCTTGCGTCCTCCGTCCTGCTCGCCGCCCAACGCATGTCCACCGCGCGACGCGGTGACGGGAAGTCCGCACAGGAAGCCTCGGTCAAAGCCTACCTGACCTCGTTGAAGTATGTTGAAGTTCCCCGGGCCACGATTTCGACGATCGTCGAAGGTCCCATGAAAGGTAAATTTTGCGCCGAATGTTTGCTCGGCAATCGCAAGGCCGACGTAGTCCTCCGACTCAACGACACCCGCCTGATGCCGATCGAGTGCAAGGTTTCGAACAGCGCTCTCAATTCCGTCAAACGAATCAACAACGACGCCGCGGCAAAAGCGGTCGAATGGCACAAATTGTTTGGGACCAATCAAGTGGTGCCCACTGCGGTGATCAGCGGCGTTTTCAAGGTGAGCAACCTGTTGCAAGCGCAGGAGTCGGGACTTACGCTTTTTTGGGCTCACGACTTGGCGAAGCTCGGCAAGTTCATCAATGCCGCCGGATCGAAGTGAGCTCAACCGGCTTGGAAGCAGACCGGAAAAAATCTTCATCATCGGCGAACCCGCCGCCTACGCGATGGCCGTCCGCAACGCCGAATCCAAGACCCGCAGCACCCACCTCCGCGAAAAAATCGCCGCCCAGTCTCCGGCGTCGCGATCCTAACAGTCCTTCGCTCCGAATCATCCGAGTGTAGGAGCGAGCTTGCTCGCGATTCCGTGCGCGGCGCTATCGCGAGCAAGCTCGCTCCTACAATTTTCTCCCCCTGAATCGGCCTCACGCCACCCGCACAAAGTCATCAAGCGCGACCTGGTCGCGCACGTAGGCAACCAGTGCCTTCAGCCCATCCGCGCCCACCGTCTTGATCGCCTGGTAAAGCCCCGCGTCCAACGAGCGAATCTGGGCAAAGTTCTCCCCGCTCGATCAGCCCGCGCATCGCCCCGCAGGGCACCGGCGCGCGGAACATAAATTAGCCGCAGCGTGGTCGCCGTCCGCCGACGAGAGCGCCGGGGTGCTGGTTGGGCGAACGCCGCGGCGACGGCGGCGGCCAGGGCTACGAGCACGAGGGCGCGGATCTTCGCGGGACGAGACGCGGGGAAGCCGCAGTCAGGATCTCTTGCCGAGTTTGCGGAGGGCGAGTTCGAGGCGATGGTCGTCGTCGCCGCTGTAACCGGTGAGCCCTTCGACCACGCGGCCGTCGCGGTCGATCACGTAGATCGTTGGGATGCCGGTCACACGGTAGAGCTTGGAGGCGATGCCGGCGGATTTGTCCTTGCCCGCATCGTCGAATACTTTGGTGAAGGCGTATCTCGCGTCGTTCAACGGCACCCACCGTCGGAACGAAGCGAGATCGTCCCATACGCAGACGCCGAGCCATACGATGTCGGCGGCGAGCGGCGACTTCCCGATGGTTTTCTGCACATGCGGCATCGAGCGGATGCACGGGATGCACCACGTGGCCCAGAAATCGAGGACCACGATCTTGCCGCGCAAATCAGAGAGCTTCATGACGCGGCCGTCGAGATGAGCGGCGGTGAAATCGGGCGCGGCCGTGCCGGGAGCCAGCAGGCCGTTGTCTTTCGCCGAAGCGACGCGGGCGTTCACTTTCACGACTTGCGCGGGCTTGTCCGTGGGGGTGAGGGTGACGCGCGCGCCGTCGGCCGCAGCGCCGGCCCGATAGACAACCGCGCCGACCTGGATCGGGAGCGTGGCGTCAAAGACCTCGGTGGCGGCAAAGCTGCCGTCGCCGTCGACATCGACGAGGAGCTGCATCGTCTTGATCGACCGGTCCTGGAAATTTGCGGTCGTGGCGGTCGTGGCCGAGGAGAGGTCGAAGTCGCCCTCGCCCCTGGTCTCGATGAGAGCCAGGCGCACGTCGCGGCCGTCGAGAGCAACGCTGCCGGCGCGCACGGCGGCGGTGCGGGTGATCATCGAATGGGTCGTGCCGGAGCGGTCCGCACCGAAGAGAAACATCATGCCGTAGTCGGCCGTGGCCGTTTCTTTTTCCGCCGTGCCCCACGAGGCGGGCACGGTGGCGAAGTGCGGGCCGACGCGCGGGCCGGGGAGGTTTTTTCCCACGCTCTGCATGACGCCGTCGCCATCGTCGGTGAGGTCGCCGTTGTGATTGCGGTCGATGTAGAGGCGGTTGTCGGCGCGGCGGTCGGCCGGCGCGTGATCCATGACGAACCACGTCGAGGCGTGCGGGCCGTTGCCGAGACGGATGACGCCGTAGCGGGGCGTGCCGCGGTAGGCGGGCTCCTTAACGATGCCGGCGGGTCGGGTGGTCGTCACCGGGAGCACGACGCCGCCGCGGGGCATGATCCGTCCTGAGAGAGAACCCGTGAGGGAGAGCGCCTCGTTGTCCATCGCGAGCGGGGACGACACGATGGCGGCGGGCTCGGCCGCCGAGGCCAAAGCGGCGGCGAAGATGAGGGCGGCGAGGGATTTCACGGAGGCGGTCAGAGCGATTTCTTGATCTGGAGCGTGATGTATCGCATGCGCGGATCGGAGTAGCGGCTGTAGAAACCCGCCGAGTTCCACGGCGGGAGCCGGTTGAAAACGTTCTGGACGTTGACCGACCACTGTGTGCCGGTGAAGAGGCGGCGCAGACCGCGCGCATCGGCGGCGTAGGCAACTTTATAGCCGAGCTGAAGATCCCAAACGAGATTGCTGTTGATGCGCTCGCCATCGACGCCGGTGCCCGCGGGGAACTGCGTGGAGGCGATGGTGGCGGCGGTCTTGAAGGAGTGGGTGTAGCGTGCGCTCGTTCCGACGGTCCAACTGCCGCGGTTCCAAAACACCGAGCCGCGCCCGCGCCACTTCAGGCCGCCTTCGGTTGTCTCCACCGTGTTTACGGGGGCGACGACCGGGGTGATCGCCGTCAGAAACCGGTTCGTGAACGTGACGTTGGTGCCGAAGGTAAACTCGCCGAAACTGCCGGCGGAAAGCGTGTAGTCCGCCCGCGTGTCGATGCCGCTGGTCTCGATCCCGGCGATGTTGATGAACCGCGTATCGACGCCGGTGACGACGCCCGCGTAAGCGGCGGGATCGCCGGCCAGCTTCGCGCCGCGGGCGACGCGGTCGGGGAAGGAAGATTCGTTATCGAGCAGTTGTTGGAGCGTGGGCGTGCGGATCGCATCGATCTTTTCCGTGTTCCAGCAGTCCACGGAGAGTCGCAGGCCTTTCACGAAGCGCGGGGTGATGATGAGGCCAAAGTTGTCGGACGTGGACGTCTCGGGATTGAGCGCAGGGTTGGGACCGGCGGAATTGGTCAGCGGGACATTGACCTGGGAGAGGCCACCGCACCGGGGATCGACGAACGTGAACGAGTTGGTGATCGAGGTGGCGAAGGTGAAGTCGGAGAGGAACAGGTTGTTCTGCTCCGGCGGGAAAAAGCCCTCGGTGCGCGAGGCGCGGAAGGCGACATCGCGGGTGACGGCGAGCTTGAGCGCGGCGGCCGTGGTGTTGGCGGACTTGGAGTCGTTGGCGCTCTCGTGCCGCCCGCTAAAGTTGAGTTCCAGCGAATCGACGGGGAGCGGACGCCACTTCTTGCCCAGCACCGGCACGGTGAGTTCGCCGAAAACGGAGTCGGTGCGCCGTCCTTGTTTGGTGAAGGCGATGTTGCGGCTCAGATTTTCCCGCCCTCCCATAATGGCGGAGAGCGCCGGGGCGATGTCATAGGGTCGCTTGCCCTCGTATTGCCACCAGTAGGCCTCCGCCGCCACCGAGCCTTTGATCGTCCCGGCGCGCCAGTCGTAAACATCGCCGGTCATACGGGCGATGAGATTGGAGGCATACTGCCAGTAACGCTGGCGGCCGACGACATTGAAGTAGTCGTCATTGACGCTCGACGGGACCGGATTGGCGGTGTGGTCAACGAGCAGGTTGTAGAGGGCCCAGCGTCGGTCGAAGGTCGCGGGATTTGTCGTCGTCGAGAAAACCGAGGCGAGAATAATGTTGTCGGCACCCACCTGCGAGTCGCCGGCGATCACCGTGACTTCCGAGGTGCCGTCGAGCGTCCACTCCCAGCGCGAGCCAAGGCGACCCTTCAAGCCGAGGACACCGCGGAAGGAATCGCGGCGCATGTCGGTCTGGCTGTCGCGGGCATCGACGGGCAGAACGTTAAGGATGACGGCGCGACCGACGAATCCCGGTGTGACGCCCGTGCGGAAAGGATTGAACGGGTGCGTGGCGGCCATCGTGTAGCTGGTGCCGGTGCCGAAGAACTTCGGGCTGCGGATGTCCTGCGTGTTGCGGGTGAAATTCAACTCGGAGTAGAGCGTGAGCCCGCTGCGTTTGAACCGATGTTCCGCAGTGGCGCCGAGGGACAGCATTTTCGAGGGCGTATAGATATAGTTGTCCTGGTAGCGGTCGTAGGTCGGCGTGAACTTGCCGGCCGTCGCGACGAAGGAGGCGGGCGTCAGGGCGTTGGCCTGCGCGTCGTTCAGACCGGCGGGTAGTGTCGCGTAACGGACTCCGGTCGCGCCGGGGATGCCCAGATCCCCGGTGGCGCCGCTGAGGCGGATGACCCCCGGCATCTGCGTAAACGTGCCGATGGCCGTCTCGGTGCTCGTGCGCCGCAGGGCGCGATCAAGCATCGCGGTCCTCTGGGCGAACGCCAGGGGGCCGCGGTTCTTGTAGCTAAACGTCAGGGTGCCGGTCGTGCGGCCTTCGTTGAGCGCGAAACCGTGGAGGTAGCTCCCGCCCCATTCGGTGGAGCCGCCGTCGGTGCTCGTCCCGACGGACATCGTGAGCTCGCGACCGCGATAATCCTTCCGCAGGATCACGTTGATCACGCCGCCGATCGCACCGCCGCCATACATCGCTGAGCCCGAGGACGGGAGCACCTCTATGCGCTCGCCCGCGCTGACGGGAATGCGGGTGAGATCGCCGCTCGAACTGCCCACGAGATTTGGAAACGACGAGCGGGCGATGCGGCGGCCGTTGATAAGGACGGTCGTCTGGTTGGCGTCGAAACCGCGCAAGCGCAGATTCGAGGACAGACTGCTCGAGCCGACGATCTGGACGACCGACGCCTCTTGGTTGGGCGTGCTATAAGTGGTGATTTCGAGGATGTTGCGGAAGACCTCCTCGATGTTGGTGGCACCCATGCGCTCGATGTCGAGGCGGGTGACGACATTGTAATTGAGCGCGGAATCTTCGTCGGTGGAGATCAGGCCCTTGTTGATCAGGCCGTCGACGCGTTTCTCCGTGATCACGTATTTTTCGAGCGCGAGGGTGCGTCCGGCGGAAGCCGCCGGGTCAGTCTCGACCGGCGGCGGATTTTTTGGGCGGCTGGAGGCGTCGCCGCGGCTGACCGTAACGGCGCCGGTCTTTTCGTTGGCCGTTGCGACGAGGCCCGTGCCCTCGAGCAGAAGGGCCATCGCTTCGCGCGGAGCGAATGTGCCGCGGAGAAGTTTGCTTCGCACCTGCTCGGCGCTGGCGGTGCCGAAGATCACCTCGACTCCCGATTGGGCGGAGAATTGCTTCAGGGCCTTGTCCGCAGGACCGGCGGGAATGTCGAAGGCCTTCGCCGTCTCGGCGGCGCCGGCCCGGGGAGCGATTGCGGCTACGGCTGCACCGAACAGGATCGCCGCGATGAGGGCGAGTCTCCGCGACGTTGGGAGGAAACACGTGTTGGTCATATCTAGGCAGACGGGTGCCGCCGCCAATACTCCTAGTCGCGTTTGCGGGAAAATCGCGCGACGCGCGATTTGATCCGGCGGCAACGGGCTCAGCGTCGTCGCAGGAGCACGCCACCTTCGCCGCGGCGCTCCGGCTCGATGCCGAATTCGTTCTTCAAAAACAGGAAGAGGGAATCGATGTCGTCCGCCCGCAGCGTCCCGCTCATCGCCAATCCGCCGAGCGACGGATCGAAGGATAGCCGGGCGGGCGGGTTGTAGCGGTTGAACATCGCCACGGCCTCGCTCAGCGGCGTCGCCGAGAACTCCAGACGCGGCACGCGCCACGCCAACAGCGCACTCCGTTCATCCGCCGACACCGCGACCGCCAACGGCGGCGGGGTCGCGGCCGGCGCGGCGGTTTCCACGACGACACGACAGCCCTCGTCGACAAAGACGGGGGCCGCGTCCGGAGCCCGCAACCCAGCCCGCGCGCCGGGTTTTGCCACCGCCACCCGACCTTCGGTTACGAGGACGCCGACCGCTCGCGCTCCGAGTTGCACTGAAAACGCCGTGCCAACCGCCCGCACTTCGATCTTTCCGGCCGTAACGACGAATGGCCGCGCGGCGTTCTTCGCTACCTGAAAATGCGCTTCGCCTCTTTCCAAAATGATCCGCCTCGACGTCCCTTCGAAGTTTACCGCGATCTTCGCGCCCTCACGCAACTCGACCCGCGAGCCGTCGTTCAAAATCATCACTTCGGGCGCCGATACCAAGGCCGACGGCGAACCGACGCCGGCAAGCTCCCCCGGCACCGGACGAGCGCTCCACACCCAAGCGAAAACCGCCATCAAAGCCGCTCCGCCCACGGTGGCAAAGACGCGGCGCCGGGTCCGGCGCCGGCGATGCTTCGCGCGGATCTGCTCGACCACCTTGCCGGAAGCGCCGACGGAAACGGCCCAAGCCAACGCCTCAAGCCCGACCGCGCTCGGCGGGGATCCGGACTCACCCGGCAAAGGTTGAAATGGGGCCGGCCTCTTCACGGTCGAAATTGGCGCATCCCGCGCTCCTGGAGTTCCTCGCCGAGTCGTTGCACACCGCGATAGATATGCTCGGCGACGGTTTTTCCGAAAGCCCGAGTTGGGTGGCGGCTTCGCGGTAGGATGCGCCTTGGAGTTTGCAGAGGATCATGACTTCGCGGCAGCGCGGCGGCAGCGCGTCGAGCGCGTCCGCGAGGAAGGCTATCCTCTCGTTCGTCTCGATGATCTCGGCCGCACCAGCCATATCATCTATGACGCATAACTGCTCCATATCTCCTACCGGATCGATCGGCGCCACCCGAGCCCGGCGCACCAAGTCGAGCGCGACGTGGCGCGCGACCTTGAAAAGGAACGCCTTTGCCAGCGTGATCGGCTGGACCGCCCTCGCCCGCCAAACGCGCAGGTAGGACTCCTGCACGACATCGTCCACGTCACGCACGGAGGGGAACGCGCCGCGCAAGTAGGCCTTCAAGGTCGGTTCATGGGGATGAACCTCCTCGGCAAACCAACGGGCTTGTTCGGTCTTGGCCGGCGGCATTGGCAAGGATTGCGTAGCGATTTTCGGGCCGTTCCGCCACGCGCACAGATGGAAATCCAAAGAGTTGCGTGCGGCACGATCGACGCGGTAACCGGGAGCGCAGACGATGGGACCGTTAAAGAAGCGAGTCACGCCCAAAAACCGCGCCGATCGTCGGCCGCAGCGACGGAGGCGGACCTAAACCATTGCGCCACGCGGCGCAATTTGGCCCTCTTGATCTCCGCCATGCTCACGATTCGCCCCACCAAGATGCTCGCCGCGCGGCTCGGCATGGAAGTTCCGCCGCTCATTCCGACGGTCACCAACCGCGTGGCCGACTGGTGCGCGCATGAGTTTCGGTCCGGCCGCATCCGCTATCTCCTTTTCTGCAACACGGCCTCCCTCTACCCGGTAGTCACCCACGGTCGCGGTGTGA
>JBDNFZ010000770.1:0-1908 GCA_041689555.1 Opitutaceae bacterium
CCCGAATCCCCGTTCGTCCACATGAGCACGAACAAGGTCTACGGCGACGCCCCCAACCGCATCGCCCTCACCGAGCTCGCCACCCGCTGGGATTACGCCGATCCCGCCTACGCCGAGGGCATCGCGGAAACCTTCACCATCGACCAGTCCAAACACTCCCTCTTCGGCGCCAGCAAAGTCGCCGCCGATGTCATGGTCCAGGAATACGGCCGTTACTTTAATCTTCCCACCTGCGCCCTTCGCGGCGGCTGTCTCACCGGCCCCAATCACACCGGCGTCGAGCTCCACGGCTTCCTCAGCTACCTCGTGAAATGCAACCTCGAGGGCAAAGAATACCGCGTCTTCGGCTACAAGGGTAAACAGGTCCGCGACAACATCCACTCCCTCGACGTCGCCCGCTTCATGGCCGCCTTCGTCGCCGCCCCCCGCGCCGGCGAGGTCTACAACCTCGGCGGCGGCAAAGCCAACAGCACCTCCATCCTCGAAGCCTTCAAGATCGCGGAAAAATTCACCGGCAAGCCCCAGGTCCACACCTACGTTAACGAAAACCGCGCCGGCGACCACATCTGCTACTACAGCGACCTCCGCAAAATGCGCGCCCACTATCCGGCGTGGGACATCACCCAATCCCTCGAGGAAACCATCCGCCAGATCGTCGAATCCTGGAAAAAAAGAAACCCGTAGGAGCAAATTTATTTGCGATCCCGCGTCGCCCGCCCGCCTCAGGTGGCGCCGGGACCTCCGGGCCCGGCCGCTGATTCTCCCGGCACAATCTTCCCCGCCCAGCGGTCTGTCTCCTTCTTCTTCCCCCCATGCACCTCCGCCCCATCCTCGCCTTCGCCGCCGCCCTCCTCCTCGCCGCCCCCGCCGCCCGCGCCCTCTCCGTGGTCCCGCCCACCTTCCCCGAACTCGTCGCCGAGTCCGAATCGATTATCCGCGGTGAAGTCACCGCCGTCGGTTGCGCCTACGTCGATGCGCCCGGCGGCGAACGCCCCATCAAGACCTTCGTCACCTTCCGGGTCGAACGCACTCTCAAGGGTGCCGCGCCCGCCACCGGCACCGTCACCCTCGTTTTCCTCGGCGGCACCGTCGGCACCGACACGCTCGAAATTTCCGGCATGCCCAAATTCAAAGTCGGCGACCGCGAGATCGTTTTCGTCGCGCGCAACGGCAAGACCTTCTGCCCCCTTATCGCCGCCGGCCACGGCCGCTACCGCGTCCTCCGCGACGCCGCCACCCAACGCGACTACGTCGCCCGCGAAAACCGCACCCCGCTCGAATCCACCGACGAAATCGTTCTTCCGCTCGAAGCCCCCGGCGCCGCCGCCCGCTTAAAATCCCCCGCCCGCGCCCTCACGCCCGATGCGTTTGAGTCCCGCGTCCTCCAAGCCGTCGCCGCGCTCGCCTCGGCCGCTCATCAAAATTAAACCGGCGCACGCCATGCTTCCGCTCCGCCTCGCCACCGCCCTGACCCTTGGCTGCGCGCTCGGCGGTGCCCCCTCGGCTCGCGCCTACTTGCTCACCGGAAACTCCTGGCCCTCCGGCACCATCCCGATGGTCCTCCAGCTCGACGCCAGCCGCCCCGCCTCCGTCGCGCTTCCCCTCAACGACGGTGCCACGAGTTGGAACTCCGTCGCCGCCTTGATCGTCACCGACTGGAACGCCGTCCTCACACGCACCAAGTTCACCTCCGCCGAGAGCACCGCCACCACCGCTTCCTTCGGTAACAAAATCAACAACGTCTTCTTCGGCGCCACCGTCTACGGCGAGGCCTTCGACAGCCGCACCCTCGCCGTCACCCTCTCCGGCACCGCCTTCCGGAAATCCGAGTCCGACGTGATCGTGAACAACACCCGCACCTGGAATTCCTACCGCGGCCCCCTCCGCACCGCCTCGGACCTGCGCCCC
>JBDNFZ010000771.1:0-4631 GCA_041689555.1 Opitutaceae bacterium
CGGCGGCAGCGAACGTGGTTGATGAATTCACCGTAGCCGCAACCGAGATCGAGGACGGTATCGGTGTCTTTGACCAAGTTTTGGAAGTAACCTTCGACGAGCGCGCGCCACACCTTTTTACGATAGTCGATGCGGTGGTCGAAACGCCGCTTGTAGATTCGGCCGAGTTCGCCGGGCTCCTTTATACTGATGCTCATGGCGATGATGGGTGCGATGCGGTTCGGCTTCGCGGGTGCGGGGCGGTGGGCAGGTCAGAGGAGGTTGATCCGGCGGCGATAGGCAAGGCGTCGTCTGAATCTGGCGCGGAGCCGCAAGCCGCCAGGGCCAGTTGAAGCCCCGACCTGACTAGCTCTTAATTTTGCGCGACGACCTTAGTGCCCTCGAAATCGAAGCGGAAGCGGACCTCCTGAAGACCCTTTTCACGCATGGCGTGGCGGAGTTTTTTCTTGTCGCCGGCGTAAAACATAAGGAAGCCGCCGCCACCAGCGCCGATCAGTTTGCCGCCGATGGCGCCGTTGGTCATCGCGTGGTCATACCAGTCGTTGATCACGGCGTTGCTCATGCCGGCGCTGCGCGCCTTTTTGCGCTGCCAATGGATGTCCATGAGGCGGGCGAATTCATCGAGGTTGCCGGTCTCCAGGCACTCGAGGGACTTGTAGCCGAGTTCCTTCGTGAAATGCATGTTGTCGAGCATGGCCTGGTCGTTGGCCTTGGACTTGTCGTTCTGGTCCTTGAGGATTGCGGAGGCGCTGCGGGAATAGCCGGTGAAGAAAAGGAGCAGGTTATCCTCGAGGTTAAAGAGGGTCTCCTCGGAGATGCGGGCGGGACGGTATTCGACGCGACCGTCCTTGTGGAACGTGAAGGCGGTGATGCCGCCGACAGCGGCGATGTATTGGTCCTGTTTGCCGATGGGCTCGCCGAGCTTGTTGAGCTCGATGTCGCAGGCCTGCTCGGCGAGTTCGGCGGGAGAAACGAGGCTCTTTTTGGAGGTATGGAGGGCTTTGAGGAGGGCGGTGGTGAAGCTGCCGGAGGAGCCGAGACCGGTGCCGCCGGGGATGTCGGCCATGGAGGTGAGCTCGAGGTGGGGATCGGTGACGCCGGTGAGCTTGAGGGCCTCGCGCACGATGGGGTGCTCGATCTGGTCGACGTGGTCGGCGCGCTCGAGCTTGGAGTATTTGACGATGATACCTGGCTGGAAGGTGCGGTGCTGGGTGAGGTAAACGTATTTGTCGATGGCGGCCGCGACGAGGAAGCCGCCGAATTCGCGGTAGTAAGAGGGTAAGTCGGTGCCGCCGCCGCCAAGGGAAACGCGCAGGGGTGAACGGGTGATAATCATTTTAGATTTTGGATTCGGGATTTTCGATTGGCGCAAGCGTGTTTACCGGTGCGGACCGGGGGCGATGACACCTCAGCCGGGAAAACCCGCACGGGAGACGGGGAAATTGCTTTTGGCGTATATGGCTTCGACGATTTCGAGGGTGCGGATGCCCTCGCGAAGGCCGGGGGCAGGCTCGCGGCCGAGCCGGATGTCGTCGAGGAAGGCGCGCGTCTCGAGGCTCCAAGAATCGTCGCCACGGACGTATTCAAAGATAGTGGTTTCCGGCGGGCCCATTTCAGGGAGCATCTTGTAGTAGGCGAGACGCTCGGGACCGTAGCTGCCGCCGAGACCGTCGATGGCGAGTTTGGCGTCGCGACCATAGAGTTCGAGGGAGAAGAGGTTCTTCCACTCGGTGCAACTGGCGTGGAGCCAGGCGGTCTGGCCGGCGGCGGTGCGGAGACTAAGGAAAGCGTTGTCGTCGACCTTCATGTCCCAAAACGACGTGACGGCGTGGCCCTCGACGACGGGGAAATCGCCGAGAAACCAACCGGCGAGGTCGATGAGGTGGACGCCTTGGTCGATGAGTTCTCCGCCGCCGGAGAGTGCGGCATCGGCGCGCCATTCGCGGTCGTAGCCCTTGCGACCGCCGTGGCCGTAGCGGGCGCGGAGAAACATCAGGGGGCCGAGGGCGCCGGAATCGACGAGTTCGCGGGCTTTTTGGAGGGCGGGATGAAAACGGTGGTTGTAGCCGATGCGGACGCGGGCGCCGGTCGTGGCGGCCGCAGCTCGGATGGTGCGGAGCTGGGCGGCGTTGAGGGCGCCGGGTTTTTCCACGAGCACGTGCTTGCCGGCGCGAACGGCGGCGAGGGTGATGGGGGCAAGGGCGGCGTTGAGGGTTGCGACAACGACGGCGCCGACGGCGGGATCGGCAAGGGCGGCGGCGTAATCGGTGGACGCGGTGCAACCGGGGACGAGCTGCGCCAGCGCGGCGGCGCGGGCGGGGTCGAGATCGCAGGTAGTGCGGAGGACGGCGCCGGGAATTTTTCGTAGGGCCTCGGTGCGTTTACGGCCGATGAGGCCGCAGCCGATGATGGCGAAGCCGAGGGGGCGGGGCGTGACGGCGGGAGACAGGGACATTCGGCGGGAAGGCTGGGGCGGGAATCCGCCGGATGTCGAGTCTGGGGACGGCGATGGTTTGGGACTTGTCGCCGCTGGAGGTCACGGGCTTGGGTCGTTCGTGCAACCGGTGCAAAAACATCACTCTTCGACACTTGGCCGCGCGGTCGAGCGGGTCGCGGTCCTGCTCGTGGCCCTGGGGATTGCCTGGTTCTATTTTTGGACGATCAATCCCGCGAGCCGACGCCCAATTTTGAGCGGAGACAACGCGGGCTACTACAACTTGCTGACGAGCGGATTTCTCAAGGGGCAGACCGCCCTCGACCGGGTGGTTGAGCCGGCGATGTTGACGCTCAAGGACCCCTACAGCCCGACCGAGCGAGCGGGGCGCGGACTGCACGACGCCTCCTACTACAAGGGGCGCTATTTTATCTACTTCGGAGTGACCCCGGCGGTGGCGGCGTTCGTGCCGATCCGGCTTTTAACCGGGCAATTCATTGACGAGAAATTTGTCACTGCGGGGTGCGCGGTGCTGGGATTTTGGCTCTCGGCCGGGCTGCTTTTGAGCGTGCGCCGCCGTTGTTTCCCGATGGCGCCGGGTTGGTTGTCGGTCTTGTCGGTGGTGATGCTGGGGCTGGCGACGATGGTGCCGGCGCTGCTACGGCGGCCGAGCATTTGGGAGGTGCCGATCGCAGCGGCCTTTGCGTGCTTCATGCTCACCTTGCTGGCGGTTTGGCGGTCTTTGGTCGGGGGACGACGTGGCTGGATCTGGCTGGCGGTCGGCAGCCTCGCGATGGGCTGTGCAGTGGGGGCCCGGCCGACTTACCTGCTGGCCTCCGTGGTGTTGCTGGCGCCGCTGGCCGCGCGGCTGTCGGGCCTGCGGTTGCGCGAGGGGAGGCGGTGGCTGACGGCGGCGTTGGGGCCGATCCTCGCAGTGGGGATCGCTTTGGCGGCTTACAACTATCTGCGCTTCGGCAAGGTAACCGAGTTTGGGCAAACCTACCAAATTGCCGGGGACGACATCCGTGGGCTGAAACTTTTCAGCCCGAGCTACATGGCGTATAATTTTCGTATCTATGTTTTGGAGCCGGCGGGGCTTTCGCCGTTTTTTCCCTTCATCACGGTGATCGATCCGCCGGTTGCGCCGCAGGGGCAATTTGGGATCGAGGATCCGTATGGGTTGCTGCCGAGCATGCCATGGGTGGTGCTTTTGGGCGCGGGCTTTTTCCTCGCGATAACCGGCGGGTGGAGGCGTTCGCTGCGGTTATGGTTTTTTGCCACGTTGGCGGCGGCGGCCACGATGGGCTTGGTCTTCTGCTTCGGTGGAACCTGCGGGCGCTACATGGTCGATTTCACGCCGGCCTTGATGCTGCTTGCCGGAGCGGGCGCCTTGGCGGTGTCGGCCCGGGCCGGGGGGTGGGCGCGCACGGCCTTTTGTGCAAGCGCGCTGGTGCTCGGTTTTTGGTCCGGCGGTTTCGGGTTGTTGGCAAGTTTGCAGCACAACGGGCTGTTCAAAGCCGAGTATCCCGAGATTTACCGCCGCGTGGCTAACGCGGCGAACCAGCCGGGGCACCTGCTGACAAAACTCAGGGGCGTCGATTTTGGTCCGGTCGAACTCGAGGTCGTGTTTCCCCGCGGAGTGGTGGGGCGGGTGGAGCCGCTCGTGGTCACGGGACGAACGTTTCTTTCGGACTACGTTTTTGTGCACTATCTGGCCGATGATCTGGTGCGGTTTGGCTACGAGCACACGGGGGCGGGTGGCTCGGTCGGCATGCCGATCCGGGTCGTGCCTGGGGCCGTGCAGAAGCTGCTCATCGAAATGGGTTCGCTCTATCCGCCTGAAGCACACCCCTATTACAAGGGGATGCCGGCCGGGTTAGCCCGGCAGCGGCAGCGAACGATTCGGGTGACCTTGAACGGTAAGGTGGGACTCTACCGGAGTGCCGAGCTCTTCGATGGAGTCGCGCTGCGGCCCGACATCGGCACGTCGGGAAGGCGACCGGCGTTCAAGCAGGCCTTTTCCGGCCGAATCCTGAAGAGCGGGGTGGTGGCGGCGGGTTCTTCCGGTTTTCTAGTGGCAAGGGAGCAAGCGATTTTATTTAGCAAGGTATGACCGAACGAGAAGCTGAGGTAGCGGTGGCGGCGCATTACGGGATGCTGTTGGGCATCCAGAGTCCATGGAGGGTGAAGCGGGCGA
>JBDNFZ010000772.1:0-2670 GCA_041689555.1 Opitutaceae bacterium
CACGACCCTCACCTTCACGCTGGCGAATTTCACGGTTGCCTACGCCGACGTGGAAAGCACCGCGCTCGCGAGCAGCACGGTGGCGACGCTCCCCACCACCGGCACCCTGAAACTCTCTGGCGTGAACGTCACGGCCGGCCAGGTCATCCCCGCTGCGAACCTCGGCACGCTGACTTACGTGCCGGCGCTGAACGAGAATGGCGCGAAGACGTTTACGGTGACGGCGTCGGATGGCGCGCTCTCGCCCGCTGCCGCGACGGTGACGATGACCCTCGCCGCCGTGAACAACGCGCCGAGCATTGCGGGTTTGACGTTCCAGTTACTTTACGAGACGACGAATCCGAGCCGCGATGGCAGCGGGGCGATTGTGTATAGTGCCGGATACGGCACCGGCGCGGGTGAGGCGGCGGCTTTGTTCGCCGCCTCCGGTGGCTCGATTTCGCGGATTCGTTACCGGATGGAACTCACCGTTAGTGGAGTCGCCAAGTATGCGGAAGCGACCTTCGACGCTTGGTCGGGGTCACCGCGCCCGACTTGAGGGTGCCGACCGTTGACAGCAGTGCCAACCGCTTGGCCCTGCACCGCAATGTCTCGAACCTCAGGATAGCTTCCAATTACACCACCGTGACCATCACCGGCACTGGTTTCGATGGCACCACGCCCGGAAATGTCCTTGCCAGTATTTAGTCAACGGTTCACTCTTACCCTCCATGCAAACACTTGAAACAGACGCAGACATCGCCGCTGACGGCAGCATGACCTTGCTCGCGCCACTCCCTGCGTGGCTCAAGCCGGGGCGCACTCATCTTCTCCTCGTGGTCAATGAATCGGCCGGCACTGCCGGTCCAGCCAAGCGCCTGCCTACCGCCACCCCGGAGATGCTCGCGCGCCGCAAAGCCGCCTATGCCGGCCTGCGCGCCGCCGGCGGTCTCAGTGCCGTCATCCCCGATCCCGCCGCTTGGCAGCGCGAGATCAGACAAGACCGCTCCCTTCCCGGCAGAGACTAACCCATGATTTGCGACACCAACATCCTCATCTACGCAGCGGAGCCAGGGGATGTCCGGTGCGCCCCGTTGGTCGAGAGCCCGGCGGCGGTCATCGCCAGCGTCACCCGCATTGAGGTGCTCGGCTTCCCTGGCTTTGGCCACCTCGCGCCGGAACGGCAGGCGCGATTGGAAGAGATCGTCGCCACCACCGTCGAAGCGCCTTTGGATGACGCGATCATCAAACGTGCCATCTGGCTGCGGCAGCAGAAAAAGATGAGCCTTGGCGACTCCATCATCGCTGCCACTGCGCTGGAGTTCGACCTGTCTCTGGTCACGCGCAACACCGATGACTTCAAGCACATCACCGGGCTTCAACTCATCAATCCCTTCCCCCTCTCACCCTGAAGCTCCGCCCGTCGTCCGTCATCCCGTTGCTTGCCATTCATGAAGCCCCGCTTCGCCCTTCTCGCCGCCTGCACCGCTTACCTTTCTGACTTGGGTCGGCAGGCGTTGGCTGTTCTGAAACTCATCCCCATCATTGTATTTGTTCTGCCACTCTCACCTGCCCACGCTGCCACGATCACTCAGAACTTGGGAGGTGCGGCCTACGCAGGCCGTGCAGAGGGGCAGACCTTTCAGCTTCCCGCGACGGCGACTTTGGACTCAATCCAGTTAACTTTTGCAATGCGCGGAACCTTTATAGGAACGGGCCAAGTCAAAATATACGACAGCCCTTCACGGACCACATTGCTGGCTACCTCGACGAATACCATAGACGATAATTCTCTCCTGGAATTTTCATTCGTTACGGGGACCTTTAACTTTAGTGGAGGCAATTCTTATAGCAGCAGCTTCGGTTCGATTGCCACTTATGATGCAAAATTCGTTATTACTTACCCCACCACGCCGAACAGCGCCCCGAGCTTTGCGCTGCCGGCGGGAACTTCCATAGTGAGCACGCTGGCGGGCTCGGCGGTTGGCTTTGCCAATGGCTCGGGCACGGCGGCACAGTTTTGGGGTCCAGCCGGTGTGGCGGTGGGCACGGCGGCGGCGCCCCCGGTGGCGGCGCTGGCCGGGACCGATATTACCCTGGTGGATGTTTGGGTGCCGCTGCCCGCGGGCGGCACCGCTTTCTATCGGCTCTATGCGCAGTAAGCTACGCTCACCTCTCCGGCAGGTCATCGTGGCGATCGCCGTCTTGGCGCTCGCCGCCTTGGCTTGGCGCGGCTGGGTCACGCGGACACCCGCCGCGGTGGCGATCCGCTCCGAGTTGGTGCTGCGCGATGGGCTGCTCTATCGGCCGAGTGCTTCCCGCCCGTTTAGCGGTCTGCTGGTGGAGAACTGGCGGCCCACGCAGCGCCGGGTGGAAGTGACGATCGGCGAGGGGCGCGCGCAGGGCCGCTCGCGCGGTTGGTATGAAAACGGCCAGGTGGAAGTGGAGGAGAATTTTGTCCGCGGCGTGAGCGCTGGTCGCCGCACGCGCTGGTATGAGAGCGGCGCCAAAAAATCCGAGGTTATGATTCGCGCGGGCGAGCTGGTGGGAACTTTCCGGGAATGGCATCCGAATGGCACGCTGGCCCGGGAGACGCCCTTGGAAAAGGGCGTCGCGCACGGTGAGGTCAAGGCCTGGGATGCGGGCGGGAAATCGCTGGCGAGCGCGCAGGTGGAGCACGGTCGCAAAATC
>JBDNFZ010000773.1:0-4196 GCA_041689555.1 Opitutaceae bacterium
AAGAGCACGCCGTTGAGGTGATCGACCTCGTGCAGGATGCACCGCGCGAGCAGCCCGTCGCACCGGAGCCGGTGGGGCACGCCGCGTTCGTCGTGGAAAGTCACGTTGATCGCCACCGGGCGCTTCACGTCGCCGCGGATCTCGGGAAACGACAGGCAGCCCTCCTCGACGATTTCGGTCGGGGTATCCTTGGCGATGGTCACGACCGGGTTGGCGATGACCATGGGCATGATCAACTCTAGGGGAGGGCGGGCGCCGTCGAGTTCCCATTCAAAATCGGCTTCGGATTCGCGCAAATCCACGACGCACAGGCGGAGGGCTTGGCCGACTTGCTGCGCCGCGAGACCGATGCCCTCGGCGTCGTGCATCGTATCGACCATCGCGGCGGCGAACTTGCGGAGGGCAGGGTCGAACCCCTTTACCGGCTCGCCTTTTTTGCGGAGAATAGGATCGTTGTAGTGAACAATTCGCAGGGACATTGGTCGGTGTGGGAGGAAAGCGTGGTTTCACCGCGGTTCGCCCGCAAATCTTTACTTCATAGCCCATGAACAACGCCCCCGATTCACAATCCCCGGTCGCCGGGAGTGCGTGGTTGGCGCTGGCCGGACTGGTGTTGGGCGTGGCGGCGTGGTGGTTGCCGGTGAACCTGAAATCGATCAGCCCGACCTTGCTGCAGTCGGCCGGTCAGGGCACGCCTTCGTTAGGCGCGTTTGGCCGGGATCTCGTGGACTTGGAAAAAATCGGACCGGCGGCGCTGTTGTTGGCGGCGGCCCGGAGCGTGGATGACCCGCGGGCTCCGGCGCTTGGCCGGGCCTTAACCGACGTGACTGCGAGGCAACCGGCCATCGTCCCTTGGGGCGGCTGGGACCCGTTCCTCGAACCGATTTTCCAAATCCGCACGCGAGTCGAGCGGACCACGGGCACACCTGTGCTCACGTTCCTCCTGCCCGAGGCCGCGCGCGAGAAGTTGCGCGGTCGGTTGGCCGATGCGGGCTCGGCCGGCGTGCAGGCGCTGCTCCGGACCCGCGAGCTCACGGCTACCGGGCGTTTCGTGCCGGCTACCCGGCCGGGAGGGCAGCCGCTCGATGCGCTGATTCTGCTTGCCGCGCTTCTCTATCAGACGGAGCACCTCGCCGCGCCGCTCCAACGCGAGCTGCGACGTCTCGCTGAAACGGCGGTCGTGAAACAGGATCTCGGTGAGCTCGAACCCTTTTTCATGGATCTGCTCTCGCTCGGTCGTCGGCTTGATTGGGTGCAATTGAGAGAGCTGCTGCGGCGCACCGACGACACGGGGACGGTCGGCGCCTACGCGCATCTCGCTCGCGTCGCGCCGGACCAGTTGCCGCTGATCTATGCCGCCGCGCTCTTCACCGATTCGGCGGACGAGGTCGCCGCCTACCTGATCCGGTATGGCAAGACCGGGGCCGAGGATCTGCGGCTCGCGCTGGCCCGGGGCCAGGGTGCGGTGCGCTTGTTGCTCGCGCGGCAGGTGCCGGTGAACCGCACGGGAAGCGCCGGCCTCGGGGCCGCGGGTGAATTTGCGCTCGCGCATCCGCAGCTCACCCTCGCGGTAAAGTATCTCGGTCTTTTGCTCGGGGTGTTTCTGGTCTTGCGGGGCATGGGCCGGCTGTGGCTGCGCCGCGCACCCGGCATGTCGGCGACGGCTCTGCCGCCGATGCGCGCGGGCCTCCTGGCGCTCCTGTTTGCCGGGCTTCTCATCGTCGGCTCCGAGCCGTTTTTACTCAAGGCGGCGCCGCCCTCCGAGTATCAACTCCGTCTGCTCATCCCCGTGCTGGTCGTCGGCGCCGCCGCTCCTCTTTCTCCGTCTCAACCCAACCACATCATGGATGCTTCCACCCTTCTCTCCATCGGATTCTTCGCCTCGCTGCAGGTCGCGATGTATATCTTCTGCCTCGTCAAGATCCGCGAGGTCGCGGGGCAACCGCTCCCGCCGCTCACGCGCCTCAAGCTGCTGGAGAACGAGGAGAATCTCTTCGACGGCGGACTCTATCTCGGCATCGGCGGCACCGCCACCGCGCTCGTGCTGCAGGTGCTCGGCTTGATCGAGCCCAACCTCCTCGCCGCGTATTCCTCCAATCTCTTCGGCATCGTGTGTGTCGCGTTGGTGAAGATCCGCCACGTCCGGCCGATCAAGCGCGAGCTCATCGTCGAGAGCCAAGCCGAGCTGAAGATCGTGTCATGAACAAGACGCTGCTTCTCATCATCTGCGACTTCCTCCTGCTGAACCTTCTCGCGCTCACCCGTTGGGAGAAGGCGGAACCGGCGCGCGCGAAGCAGCCCCCGGTGCCCGAGCTCAGCGCCAACGCCGCCACGAAGGACCAGGATCTCGTCGCCGCCATGCGCGACGCGCTCGCCGACGAGAAGACCGCGCGCGACCAGTTGGCCGAAAAGCTTTTCGCCGTGGACGCCAGCCTCGTCGCCAGCGAGCAGGGCCTCGCCCAGCTCCAGAGCGAAAAGGCCCGGCTCGCCGCCCAACTCACCGCCACCGAACAGACGGCCGCGCAACTCGGCCAAAAGGTCGCCGCCGCCACCGAGCAAGCGACCCTCACCGCCGCCCAGCTCGCTCAGATCCAGCGCGAGTTGGAGGCCAAGCGCGCCGAGGCCGAGCGGCAAAAACTGGCGTTGGCCACGCTCGAGCAACAGCAAGCCGTTGCCAAAAAGCAGATCGAGGGCCTCACGGTCGCGGTCATCGTCGGCGAGCAGGAGAAGAAGACCCTGCGCGAGCAGACGGAGACGCTCAAGACGCAGGTCGAGGCCGAGCGCACGGATCGTATCAGAGTGCAGGAAGTCACGACACGGCTCGCCGCCGGCGTCGGCCAGCTCGCCGAGCAATCCACCGTGCTCTCGAAGGAAATCCGCGACAGCCGGCCGATCAACGCCAACGTGCTCTTCAGCGATTTCCTCGCGAATCGCGTGACGTCCACGTTCACCTCCCAGCGCAAGGGTTTCCTCGGGCCCGTTGACCGGGTGCGGGACGCCAAGGTCGTGCTCGTGCGCGCCGGCGGAGCGATCTACGCGCTCACCCACATCGAGGAGACGGTGTTTTCCTTTTCCGAAACCGGTTCCGACTGGGCCAAGATCGGCGTGAGCCTCCCGGGTGCGGGACCGCTCGCCGCCGCGCCCGCGCTCACCTTGCTCGCGTTTGATCCGCGGGTGGTCGCGATCCCCGTCACGGCGGAGCAGGCGACCGCCCTCGGGGCGAAAACCTATGCGATCGCCGCCGAGCCCTTCAAGTTTCCCGACGCGGTGCTCATCAGCGGGAGCGGCGGCGGTTACGGCGAGGTGGCGTTTAAACTCGACGCGTCCCAGCCCGGTTATGTGCGCGTGGACAATCGCCTCTTGAAGCGGCTCTTCGGCACGTTTGCCCCGTCGCGCGGGGATCTGGTCTTGAGCAAGACGGGCGAGCTCCTCGGCATTATGGTCAACCGCGACTACTGTGCGCTCGTGAAAGAGTTTTCTGTCGCCGCCACGATCCGATCCGGTGACGACACGCTGGCGCAGGGCACGGGCGCGTTGCTCGACGGCCTGGCCGCACGGGTGAGGGCGCTGCCGCTGGAGTTGCAGTAAGGTTTTTGAAGGGCGCCGGTGTTGCTTTTTGTAGGAGTCTGCTTGCAGGCGATTCCGACAGTGCCGGCTGACCGCATTCTGAATTGCTTTTTGTAGGAGCCTGCTTGCGTGCGATTCCAACCGCGAAGGCCGACCACATTCTGAATCGCCTGCAAGCAGGCTCCTACCCCGCGGCCCGCCCGTTAGCTTTATCTTCGACGGGAACTGGAACAGCGCCCGTCCTTGCGTCTCCCGTGGAAGGATCGCGCGCTCGCCTATCGGGTCTGCGGCGTGCAGCGGATTTGCGGAGCACTCCGGCCACCGAGGCCGATCACACCGCGGCGGATGCGCCCGTCGGTTAAAAAGACGACGTGAACGGGCGAGCGGTGCGGTTCGCGAGGGCGAAGCAGATGCCTGGCGCGGGCCGGATGATCGCGGTGTTCACGCCGATGACAAAGCCGGTTCAGTCACGAGCCGGCATGAAAAAAGCCTTGGTCAGCCAAATCTGTGGGTGAACTCGGGTTCAGGTAGGTGTCCAAGATTATGATACATGGCCACCTCCATCGCCCGATAGGTGCGAAAGCCATAGGATCGTCTGGTCACTACACGGATTTTATTGTTCAGGCCCT